>NZ_JBJLSJ010000001.1:0-205462 GCF_050871975.1 Kineococcus rugosus
CCGCGGGGGCGGCGGACATCCGCCCCGCCGCGGGGGGGGGGGGGCGGGGCGGGCGGGGGGGGCGCCCCGGCCCCCCCCCCCCCCCCCTCGACCGTGCGCGAGGCGCCCGGTCAGGCCGTCAGCGGCGCCGCGTCGGCCCGGATCGGCGACGGGAGCGCGGTGTCGCCCATGAGGAACTCGTCGACGGCGGCCGCGCACGCCCGGCCCTCCGCGATGGCCCACACGATGAGCGACTGGCCGCGGCCAGCGTCCCCGGCGACGAACACGCCCGGCGTGCCGGTGGCGTAGCCGGGGGTCCGGGTGAACCGGGTGCGCGAGTCGGCCCCGAGGCCGAGCTGACCCACGAGGTCGCCGTGCTCGGGACCGGCGAACCCGATGGCCAGCAGCACCAGCTGCGCCGGGAGGTCGTGCTCGGTGCCCTCGACCGGCGTCCAGACGCCGTCGACCTTGGTGACCTCCACCAGGCGCAGCCCCGTGACCCGGCCGTCCTCGCCGACGAACTCCCGCGTCGAGGCGGAGAACTTGCGGGTCCCGCCCTCCTCGTGGGAGCTGGAGACGGAGAACACCTTCGGGACCGTCGGCCACGGCTCGTGCGCGCCGCGCTCCTCCGGGGCGACCGGGTAGATGTCCAGCTGCGTCACCGACTTCGCGCCCTGGCGCAGCGCGGTGCCGTAGCAGTCCGACCCGGTGTCCCCGCCGCCGATGACGACGACGTCCAGGCCCGCGGCGTCGATGTAGTCGGCCGGGCGCTCCTGGCCCACCGCGACGCGGTTGGTCGGCGGCAGGTACTCCATCGCCTGGTGGATGCCGGCCAGGTCGCGACCGGGCAGGTCGACCTCGCGCCACTGCGTCGCCCCGGTCGCCACGACCACGGCGTCGAAGCGGTCGCGCAGCTGCTCGCCGGTGATGTCGACGCCGATCTCGACGCCCGGGCGGAACCGGGTGCCCTCGGCCTCCATCTGGGCCAGCCGGCGGTCCAGGACCGCGCGCTCCATCTTGAACTCGGGGATGCCGTAGCGCATCAGCCCGCCGACGGCGTCGTCGCGCTCGTAGACGACGACCGTGTGCCCCGACCGCGTCAGCTGCTGGGCCGCCGCCAGACCCGCCGGACCGGAGCCGATGACGGCCACGGTCTTGCCGGTCAGGCGCTCGGGCACCTGCGGGGTGATCCAGCCCGCCTCGGCGGCGTTCTCGGCGATCATCACCTCGACCTGCTTGATGGTCACCGGCGGCTGGTTGATGCCCAGCACGCAGGCCGACTCGCACGGGGCCGGGCACAGCTTCCCGGTGAACTCGGGGAAGTTGTTCGTCGCGTGCAGCCGCTCGATGGCCTCGCGCATGTCGCCCCGGCTGACCAGGTCGTTCCACTCGGGGATGAGGTTCCCCAGCGGGCAGGCGTTGTGGCAGAACGGGATGCCGCAGTCCATGCAGCGACCGGCCTGCCGCTCGAGCTGGGCGCGGTCCTGCTTCTCGTAGACCTCGCGCCAGTCCATCAGGCGCAGCGGGACCGGCCGGCGAGGCGGCAGCTCGCGCTCGCGGACCTTGAGGAACCCCCGGGGGTCAACCATGCGAAGCCTCCATGATGCGGGTGAGCACGGCCTCGGAGTCGGGCTCCAGGCCGTCGGAGACGGCCTTGGCCTTGACCTCGAGCACGCGGGCGAAGTCCCGCGGGACGATCGTCGAGAAACGCTGCCGGGCGCTGCCCCAGTCGGACAGCAGCTTGGCGGCGATGGTGGAGTCGGTGTTCTCCCGGTGGGCCACGAGCAGGTCGTGGACCCGGGCGGCGGCCTCGTCGTCCAGCGGGACGACGTCGACCATGTCGCGGTTGACCCGGTGCTCCTTGAGGTCGAGCACGTGGGCGAAGCCGCCGGACATGCCCGCGGCGACGTTGCGGCCCGTGCGGCCCAGGACGACGACCTCACCGCCGGTCATGTACTCCAGCGCGTGGTCGCCCACCCCCTCCACGACGGCCGTGGCCCCGGAGTTGCGGACGCAGAACCGCTCACCGACCTCGCCGCGCAGGAACAGGGTCCCCGTCGTGGCGCCGTAGGCGATGACGTTGCCGGCGATGATGTCGCGGTCGCGCGACCCCGACGCCCTGTCCGGGCGCACCACGACGGTGCCGCCGGACAGGCCCTTGCCGACGTAGTCGTTGGCGTCCCCGAACAGCCGCAGGGTGATGCCCCGGGGCAGGAACGCGCCCAGCGACTGACCGGCCGACCCCGTGAGGGTGACGTCGATCGTGCCCTCGGGCAGCCCCTCCTCGCCCCACCGCTTCGTCAGCTCGTGGCCCAGCAGGGTGCCGACGGTGCGGTTGACGTTGCGGACGGGCAGCTCCACCCGCACCGGCGTGCCGGAGGACAGGGCGTCGGCGGCGCGCTCGATGAGCACGTGGTCCAGCGCCTTCTCCAGGCCGTGGTCCTGGGTCGTGGAGTTGTGCAGCGTCGAGCCTTCCGGGGCCGTCGGGGCGTGCAGGATCGGCGCGAGGTCCAGGCCGGACGCCTTCCAGTGCGCGACGGCGCGGCGGGTGTCGAGGACCTCCACGTGGCCGACGGCCTCCCGGATGGAGCGGAAGCCGAGGGAGGCCAGCAGCTCGCGGACCTCGTTCGCCACGAACTCGAAGAAGTTCACGACGTACTCGGCCTTGCCGGTGAACCGGGCGCGCAGCTCGGGGTTCTGCGTGGCGACGCCGACCGGGCAGGTGTCCAGCTGGCAGACGCGCATCATGATGCAGCCCGAGACGACCAGGGGTGCGGTCGCGAAGCCGAACTCCTCCGCCCCGAGCAGGGCGGCGATGACGACGTCGCGGCCGGTCTTGAACTGCCCGTCGACCTGCACGACGATCCGGTCGCGCAGCCCGTTGACCACCAGCGTCTGCTGGGTCTCGGCCAGGCCGAGCTCCCAGGGGCCGCCGGCGTGCTTCAGGCTCGTCAGCGGGGCGGCACCCGTCCCGCCGTCGGCGCCGGAGATGAGCACCACGTCGGCCTTGGCCTTCGAGACGCCCGTCGCGACGGTGCCGACCCCGACCTCCGAGACCAGCTTCACGTGGACCCGGGCGGCCGGGTTCGCGTTCTTCAGGTCGTGGATGAGCTGGGCGATGTCCTCGATCGAGTAGATGTCGTGGTGCGGCGGCGGCGAGATCAGCCCGACGCCCGGCGTGGAGTGCCGGGTCCTGGCGATGTTCGGGTACACCTTGTGGCCGGGCAGCTGCCCGCCCTCACCGGGCTTGGCGCCCTGGGCGACCTTGATCTGCAGGTCGGTGGCCGAGGTCAGGTAGTTGCTCGTCACGCCGAAGCGGCCCGAGGCGATCTGCTTGACCTTCGAGGTGCGCTCGGGGTCGTACAGGCGGTCGACGTCCTCGCCGCCCTCCCCCGAGTTCGAGCGGCCGCCGAGGCGGTTCATCGCGATGGCGAGGACCTCGTGGGCCTCCTGCGAGATGGAGCCGTAGCTCATCGCGCCGGTGGAGAACCGCTTGACGATCTCGGAGACCGGCTCGACCTCCTCCAACGGGATCGGCTCGCGGGCGCCCTTCTTCAGCTGCAGCAGCCCGCGCAGCGTCATCAGGCGCTCGGACTGCTCGTCCACGCGGGAGGTGTACTTGCGGAAGAGGGCCTCGTTGCGCTGCCGGGTGGAGTGCTGCAGCTGGAAGACCGTCTCGGGGTCGAACAGGTGCGGTTCGCCCTCGCGGCGCCACTGGTACTCCCCGCCGGTCTCCAGGCGGCGGTGCGCGCGCTCCTGCCCCTCCACCGGGTAGGCGAGGCGGTGCCGCATCGCGACCTCCTCGGCGAGCACGTCGAGCCCGACGCCGCCGAGGCGGGAGGTGGTGGCGGTGAAGTACTCGTCGACGAGGGTCTGGGACAGGCCCAGGGCCTCGAAGACCTGCGCGCCGCGGTAGGAGGCGACGGTCGAGATGCCCATCTTGGACATGACCTTCAGGACGCCCTTGCCGAGCGCCTTGATGAGGTTCCGGACCGCGGTCTGGGCGTCGACGGTGGTGATGACGCCGTTGCGGACGAGGTCCTCGACGGTCTCCATCGCCAGGTACGGGTTGATCGCGGCCGCGCCGTAGCCGATGAGGAGCGCGACGTGGTGCACCTCGCGCACGTCACCGGCCTCGACGACCAGGCCGACCTGCGTGCGCAGCTTCTGCCGCACGAGGTGGTGGTGCACGGCCGAGGTCAGCAGCAGCGACGGGATCGGCGCGTACTCGGCGTTGGAGTCGCGGTCGGAGAGCACGACGAAGACGGCGCCGTCGGCGATGGCGCGCGAGACCTCCGCGCGGATCTCCTCGATCCGGCGGGCCAGCTCGGCCCCGCCGCCCGCGACCCGGTACAGGCCCTTGACGATGTGGGTCGTGCGGCCGGGGTTGCGGCGGTCGCGGTCGATGTGGACGATCTTGGCCAGCTCGTCGTTGTCGATCACCGGGAACGGCAGCACGAGCTGGTGGCAGTGCGCGGCCGACTCCGCCAGCGGGTTCTTCTGCGGGCCGGTGACGCTGATCAGCGAGGTGACGAGCTCCTCGCGGATCGCGTCCAGCGGCGGGTTGGTGACCTGCGCGAAGAGCTGGGTGAAGTAGTCGAAGAGCATCCGCGGCCGGGTGGACAGCACGGCCAGCGGCGTGTCCGACCCCATCGACCCGATCGGCTCGGCGCCGGCGCGGGCCATCGGGGCCAGGATGAGCCGCAGCTCCTCCTCGGTGTAGCCGAACGTCTGCTGACGGCGGGTCACCGAGGCGTGCGAGTGCACGATGTGCTCGCGCGGGGGCAGGTCGCCCAGGCGCACGACGTTCTTGAGCCACTCGGCGTACGGCTGCGCCGCCGCGAGCTCCGCCTTGACCTCCTCGTCGTCGACGATGCGGCCCCTGGCCGTGTCGACGAGGAACATCTTGCCGGGCGCGACGCGGCCCCGGGACACGATGGAGCTGGGGTCCAGCTCCAGGACGCCCGTCTCGGAGGCCAGCACCACGAGGCCGTCGTCGGTGACCCAGTACCGCGAGGGGCGCAGCCCGTTGCGGTCCAGGACGCAGCCGATGACGGTGCCGTCGGTGAAGGTGAGGTTCGCGGGACCGTCCCACGGCTCGGAGAACATGGAGTGGAACTCGTAGAAGGCCCGGCGGGCCGGGTCCATCTCGGTGTTGTTCTCCCACGCCTCGGGGATCATCATCAGCACCGCGTGCGGCAACGACCGGCCGGCCAGGTGCAGCAGCTCCAGGACCTCGTCGAAGGAGGCGGAGTCGGAGCCCTCGGTGGCGCAGACGGGCCCGAGGCGCTGGACGTCGCCGGGGATGAGCGGGGTGCTCATCGTGGACTCGCGCGCCGCGGTCCAGTTGCGGTTGCCCTTGACGGTGTTGATCTCGCCGTTGTGCGCGATCGTCCGGAAGGGGTGGGCCAGCGGCCAGCTCGGGAAGGTGTTCGTCGAGAAGCGAGAGTGGACCAGGCCCAGCTCGGAGGTGAACCGGCGGTCGGACAGGTCGGGGAAGAACGGCTCCAGCTGCCCGGTGGTCAGCATGCCCTTGTAGACCATGGTCCGCGCCGACAGCGACGGGAAGTAGACGGCCAGCTCGCGCTCGGCGAGCTTGCGGACCGGGTAGACGCGGCGGTCGAGGTCGAGGCCGGTCTCCATCGCCGACAGGCCGTTCGTGGCCGAGGCCAGGAACAGCTGGGCGAAGTGCGGCATGGCCGCGCGGGCCTGCTGACCCACGAGGTCGGCGGTCACCGGGACGTCGCGCCAGCCGAGGACGTCGAGGCCCTCGGCGCGCGCGATCTCCTCGATGCGGCGCACGGCCCCGGCGCGCGCGGTCTCCTCGACGGGCAGGAAGACGTTGCCGACGGCGTAGGCGCCCTTGGCGGGCAGCTCGACGCCCTGCTCGGCCATGACGGCGCGCAGGAACTCGTCGGGGACCTGGGTCAGGATGCCGGCGCCGTCGCCGGTGTTGGTCTCGGCGCCGACGGCGCCGCGGTGGTCGAGGTTGCGCAGCGCCGTGAGGGCGTGCTCGACGATGTCGTGACCGGGCTCACCGCGCATGGTCGCCACGAAGGCGACGCCGCAGGCGTCCTTCTCGTTGTCACGGTCGTACAGCCCGGCGTCCGCCGGGAAGCTCGTGAAGGGCAGCGGGCGGACCTGCGGCCCGGTCTGCTGTGCGCTCTGGTGCTGAGGGGAAAGCGACATGCAGTGCACCGTCCTGAAGAGAGAGGCCGGGACGGACCTCGGTGGACAGGGGGTCTCGACGGGTCTCCTCGAGCGTTCGCCGCGGGGGCGGATCTCGGTGAGCCGGGTCAGTCTCTTCGAGATGAGGCTCGCGCCTGGGGGGCGCGATCCACGAACGGGGGACGGCACTGGCCCGCGTTCACCTCACTGTAACGCGCGCGATGCCGTGCTCACGTGCACTCGGACATCACACGAGGATCCAGAAACGGTCACGAATCCTGCGCGCCCGGCCGCTCGTCGCGGTCGGGTGAGGTGCGGTCCCCCGCTGCGGTGACGGTCTGTCCGCCGGACGGGCTCCCTGGGTCGCCGTCCGGGCTGGTGGCCGTCGGCGACTCGGAGGAATGTACCCGCTCCAGGACCTCATCCCGACCAGCATTGACTCTGCGTGAGCGGATGAACGCGATGAGTGCGATCAGGAAGACGATCGCGGCGACCCACTGGTTGACCCGCAGGCCCAGCACCTCGTTGGCGTCGTCGATCCGCAGGGCCTCGAACACGCTCCGACCCAAGCAGTACAGCGCCACGTAGGCGGCGAAGGACTGCCCGTGCCGCCACCCCCAGCGGCGGTCGGCCAGCACGATGACCAGCGCGACGAGCAGGCACCACAGCGACTCGTACAGGAACGTCGGGTGGTACGTGCCCGTCACGACGGGGGCGCCGTCGGCGCCGAGGACCGCGCGGCCGGCCGCCTCGTCCCACTCGTGGATCGTCAGGGCCCACGGCACGTCGGTCGCCCGGCCGTACAGCTCGTTGTTGAACCAGTTCCCCCACCGACCCAGGGCCTGCGCGACGAGCAGCCCCGGCGCCATCGCGTCGGCCAGCGGCAGGAACCGGTACCCGGCGCGGCGGCAGGCGATCCAGGCCCCGAGGGCACCCCCCGCGACGGCCCCCCAGATGCCGAGCCCGCCCTCCCAGACGTGCAGCGCCCGGACGGGGTCGCCGCCGGCGCCGAAGTAGGCCTGCGGGGACGTGATCACGTGGTAGACCCGCGCGCCCACGACCCCCAGCGGGACGGCCCACACGGCCACGTCCAGGACGAAGTCGGGCCGCCCGCCCCGGGCGCGCCAGCGCCGCTCGGCGATCAGGACGCCGAGGACGATCCCGGCGACGATGCACAGCGCGTACGCGCGGACCGGGACCGGGCCCAGGTGCCACACCGCGACGGTCGGGCTCGGCAGCACGGCCGGGAAGGACGCGGTCACGGCGTCGTGGTGGCGGCCGCGACGGCCTGCTGCAGCGCCGCCACCGGGTCCGACCCCAGGACGTCCTCGGTGGGGACCTCCTGCGCCTGGCCACCGGCAGGGGTCACCGTGACGGTCGGGGTCCCGGTCACGCCGTTCTCCTGCATGGAGTCGGCGACCGACTGCACGTAGTCGCGGTAGGCGTGCCCGTCGTAGGCCGCCTGCCACTGCTCGAGCGCGTCCCCGGTGATGCCGGCGTCCTGCGCGAACCGCCGCAGCTGGTCGTCGGTGTACCCCGTGCCCTCCTGCTCGGGCTGGTTGGCGAAGACGGTCCGGTTGAACTCGACGAACCGGCCCTGCGCGTCCGCGGCGGCCGCCGCCTCCGCCGCCCGCTGGGAGGAGTCGTTGCCGAGGTTGCCGTCCAGGAACGTCAGCGTGTGGACGACGACCTCCGCCCGCCCGCTGCTGGCCAGCTCGACCACCGCGTCGCCGGCCCGGGTCTCGAACTGCTCGCAGTACGGGCACTGGTAGTCCAGCCACACGTCGAGCCTCGGAGCACCCGCGGCGGGGGTGCCCGGCAGCACGTACCCGGCGCCCCGGGCGCCCGCGCTCGGCGGGACGACCTGCGCGGCCAGCGGGACGTCGTCCTCCCGCGAGCGGTCGATGACGACCGCGACGACGGCGACGACCGCGAGCACCACGACCACGGCGATGCTGATGAGCAGCACCCGGCGGCTGCGCTCCTTGGCCAGCTCCCGCTGCCGCATCGCGGCCGCCTTGGCGCGACGGGCCTCCCGGGCGTCCTCGGCCTGCGCGGCGCGGGCCGGGTGACCCCCGGGCTTCCTGGTGCTCACGTCGTCGATCTCCTCGTGGTTCAGGGGCGGGTGCGGACGCCCGCGGCCAGGGCCTCGGCCAGCTCGCCGACGGCCCGGACACCGGACGCGGTCGAGTCGGCGTCCAGCATCCGCTGGACGAAGGCCGACCCGACGATGACCCCGTCGGCGTACCCGGCGACCTCGGTGGCCTGGGCCGGGGTGGAGACCCCCAGGCCGACGCAGACGCGCTCGGCGCCGGCGGCGCGGGTGCGGCGGACGAGCTCGGAGGCCCCCGCCCCCACGGTGGCGCGCGTCCCCGTGACGCCCATCAGCGAGGCGGCGTAGACGAACCCGCGGCAGGCCGCGGCGGTCGTCGCCAGCCGGGCGTCGGTGGAGCTGGGGGCGACGAGGAAGACCCGTTCGAGGTCGTGCGCGTCGCTGGCCGCCACCCAGGCGCCGGCCTCGTCGGGGATGAGGTCGGGCGTGATGAGCCCGGCTCCCCCGGCGGCGGCCAGGTCCGCCGCCCAGCGGTCCACGCCGTACCGGTCGACCGGGGGCCAGTAGGTCATGACGAGCACCGCGGCACCGGTGGCGGCGACGGCCTCCACCGCGCGCAGCACGTCCGCCGGACGCGTCCGGTTGGCCAGGCAGACCTCGGCGGCGCGCTGGATCGTCGGGCCGTCCATCGTCGGGTCGGAGTACGGCAGCCCGAGCTCGACGACGTCGGCGCCCCCGGCCACCGCCGCCTTCGCGGCCTCGATCGAGGTGTCGACGTCGGGGAAGCCGACGGGCAGGTAGGCCACCAGGGCCGCCCGGTCCTCGGCCTTCGCGCGGTCCACGGCCGCCGCGGCCTGGCCGGTGCGGGTCTGCACGGGGGTGTTCACCAGCCGGATCCTTCGGTGTTCTCGGGGGTCTCGGAGACCCGCTCGGCCTCCGAGGCGACGAGGTCGGCGTCGCTGACGAGCCCGAACCAGCGGGCCGCGGTGTCCACGTCCTTGTCCCCGCGCCCGGACAGGCTGACGAGGAGGACGGCCTCCGGGCCGAGCCGGCGGCCCAGCTGCAGGGCGCCGGCGAGGGCGTGCGAGCTCTCGATGGCGGGGATGATCCCCTCGGTGCGGCACAGCAGCCGGAAGGCGTCCATGGCCTCGGCGTCGGTGACCGGGGAGTAGGTGGCCCGGCCGCTGGCGGCCAGCCAGGAGTGCTCGGGCCCCACGCCGGGGTAGTCCAGGCCCGCCGAGATGGAGTGCGACTCCACCGTCTGGCCGTCCTCGTCCTGCATGACGAACTGGCGGGCGCCCTGGAACACCCCGGTGGCGCCCGCGGAGATCGGGGCGGCGTGCCGGCCGGTCTCGACGCCGTCGCCGCCGGCCTCGAAGCCGTGCAGCGCCACCGACGGGTCGTCGAGGAAGGCGTGGAAGATGCCGATGGCGTTGGAGCCGCCGCCGACGCAGGCCGCGACGACGTCGGGCAGCCGGCCCACGAGGTCCTGGACCTGCTGGCGCGCCTCGATCCCGACGATGCGCTGCAGGTCGCGGACCAGGACGGGGAACGGGTGCGGGCCCGCGACGGTGCCGAACGCGTAGTGCGTGCTGTCGACCGAGGCGACCCAGTCGCGGAAGGCCTCGTTGACGGCGTCCTTGAGGGTCCGGCTGCCGGCCGTCACGGGCACGACCTCGGCGCCCAGCAGGCGCATGCGGGCGACGTTCAGCGCCTGGCGCTTCGTGTCCTCCTCGCCCATGTAGATCGTGCACTCCAGGCCCATCAAGGCGGCCGCGGTGGCGGTGGCCACGCCGTGCTGACCGGCGCCGGTCTCGGCGATCACGCGCTTCTTGCCCATGCGCTTGGTCAGCAGCGCCTGGCCGAGCACGTTGTTGATCTTGTGCGAGCCGGTGTGGTTGAGGTCCTCGCGCTTGAGGATGACGCGGGCGCCGCCGGCGTGGGCCGCGAAGCGGGGCACCTCGGTGAGGATGCTCGGGCGGCCGGTGTAGCTGCGGTGCAGCTCGGCGAGCTCGGCGAGGTAGCCGGGGTCGGCCATCGCGGCCTCGTGCGCCGCTGCGATCTCGTCGAGGGCGGCGACCAGCGCCTCGGGCACGAAGCGGCCCCCGAAGGCGCCGAAGTACGGCCCGCGCTCCTCGGCGAGGGCGCGGCCCGGCGTGGTCGGGGGGGTCTGCGACGTCGTCACGGGCGCACCGCCTGCACGGCCGGGTGCGCGCCGGCGGCCACGAGGTCGGCCACGGCCCGGCGCGGGTCGTCGCCCTTGACCAGCGTCTCGCCCACCAGGACGGCGTCGGCGCCGGCGCGGGCGAACTCCACCACGTCGCGCGGGCCCGAGACGCCGGACTCGGCGACCTTGACCTTCGCGTCGGGGATGAGGGGCGCCAGGTCGGCGAACGTGCCGTTGTCGACCTCGAGGGTCTTGAGGTCGCGGTTGTTCACCCCGATGACCCGTGCGTCGGCGTCGAGAGCGCGGGCGACCTCCTCGGCCGTGTGCACCTCCACCAGCGCGGTCATGCCCAGGGAGTGCGTGCGTTCGATGAGGGACACCAGGGCTTCCTGCTCGAGGGCGGCGACGATGAGGAGCACCACGTCGGCGCCCCAGGCGCGGGCCTCCCACAACTGGTAGGACTCCACGACGAAGTCCTTGCGCAGCACCGGGACGTCCACGGCGCACCGCACGGCCCGCAGGTCGTCGAGGCTGCCGCCGAAGCGGCGCTGCTCGGTCAGGACGCTGATGACGCTGGCGCCACCGGCCTCGTACTGACCGGCCAGCGCGGCCGGGTCGGCGATGGGGGCCAGCGCCCCCTTGGAGGGGCTCTTGCGCTTGACCTCGGCGATGACCTTCACCCCGCGCTGGGCGGCGTCGCGCGGCTTCAGCAGGCCCTGGGCGTCCTTGGCCGGGACCTGCCGGTGCGCGCGTTCCTTCAGCTCGTCGAGCGTGGTGAGCGCCTTGCGCGCCGCCAGGTCCTCGCGGACGCCGGCCAGGATGTCGTCGAGGACTGTCACGCGACGAGGGTATCCCCGCGCACCGGCGTGCCGGGCCGGGGTGGCTCAGCGCTTGGGGCGGCCGGCGCCGACGGGCTTGCCGTCCGCGCCCTTGACCCCGTAGCCGGCCTTGGCCAGCCCCGCCGCCACCACGAGCGAGGCGAGGATGACGACACCGCCGACGATCCCCCACGTCCAGCTCGGGAAGACGATCGCGAGCGAGAGGATGAGGAAGCCGAGCAGGCAGACCGCCACCCCGGCCCAGGCGGCGATGCTGTGCCCGTGGCCGTGCTCGTCGGCGATGTCGGCGTCCCCGTGGGCGGTGGGGTTCGGCTGGGTGCTCACGCTGGGCTCCTCGTGGGGCGGGTCGAGACGGGGTGGCCGCGCCGGGACGGCGGGCGCCCCGCGGCGGTACTACGCACACCGTACCGACTCCGGGGCCTGGGGGTCGGACGGGCGCGGCCGCCCTCAGCGGGCGGTGGGGTCCTCGCCGTGCGACAGCGAGTCCCAGGCCGCCGCGGGGTCCTCGCGGGGGCTGGCGACCTCGCGCCGGGCGTCGCGCTCGTGCCGCGCCGAGGTCGTGGCCGCCCGCCCCTGCCGGGCACCGGCCAGGACGCCGAGCCCGGCGAGCGCGACCAGCACCCCGCCGGCGGCCGAGACCACCGGCCAGGGCCGCACGTCCGGGTCGCCGACCAGCTCGGCCTGCGTGGTCCCGCTCGCCGCGCGCGCCGGGGCGGCCAGCGCGGCCGGCGGCGAGGTCAGGACCCCGGCGCTGGCGGCGACCACCCCCGCCCCGGCGAGGACGAGCACCAGCGCCGCGACCGCGCGCGCCGCGCGGCGGCCCAGCGTGGAGGCCACGACCGCGGCGAGGGCGACCAGGGCCAGGGCGGTCGCGACGGGCGCGGCCTGCCGGCCGGTGGCGGCGACCGCGGTGTCCCCGGTGACCGTGACCACCTGGCCCGACACCCAGGTCGGGGCCCCGGCGGCCAGCGCCAGCACGGCCGCCGCGGCGGCCAGCAGCAGCAGCGGCCCCCGGCGGTCGCGGGGACGGGCGCTCACGCGGTCGGCGCGGCGACGGGCAGGGTCGTCGCCTCGAAGCAGGTGCGGTCCCCGGTGTGGCAGGCGGCGCCGACCTGCTCGACCTCCAGCAGCAGGGCGTCGCCGTCGCAGTCCAGGGAGACCTTGAGCACCCGCTGCACGTGGCCGGAGGTGTCGCCCTTGCGCCACAGCTGCGAGCGGCTGCGCGACCAGTACGTCGCCCGGCCGGTGGCCAGGGTGGTGGCCAACGCCTCGTCGTTCATCCACGCGACCATGAGCACCTCCCGGGTGTCGTGCTGCTGCGCGACGGCGCAGACGAGGCCGTTCGGGTCGCGCTTGAGGCGCTCGGCGATGCGGGGGTCGAGGACTGGGGACGACACGCGGGCCATCGTCTCACCGCCCGGGAGCCGCGCCGTCGGGCGCGGGTGGGAGCATCGGCGCATGGTCACCCCCACCAGGCCCTCCAGCGACGCCCGCCGTGAACGGGACGGGTTGTGCGACAGCGCGTTGCGGGTCGGCCCGCAGGCCCCGACGCTGTGCGCCGGCTGGGACGTGCGCGACCTGCTGGTCCACCTCGCGGTCCGCGACAACCGGCCCGACGTCCTGCTCGGGGAGGCCGTCGCCCCGCTGCGCGGCCACCGCGACCGGGTCGTGGCCGGTCTGCGCGAGCAGCCGTTCGCCGACCTCGTCGAGCGGGTGCGCAACGGCCCGCACGGCCCGCTGAAGCTGCCGGCCCTGGACGGCCTGGCCAACAGCGCCGAGTTCTTCGTCCACCACGAGGACGTCCTGCGCGCGCAGCCCGGCTGGGCCCCGCGCGAGCTGCCCCGGGCCCAGGACGCGGCACTGTGGCGGACGGTGAAGGTGGTGGGCCGCGTCGCCTACCGCCGCGCCGGCGTGGGCGTGGTGCTGGTCACCCCGGCCGGCCCGCGCGCGGTGGTCCGCGCGGGCGAGGAGTCCGTCGCCCTGACCGGTGACCCCGCCGAGCTGCTGCTGCACGCCTTCGGGCGCCGCAGCCGGGCGCTCGTCGAGGTCGACGGCACCGACGCCGCGCTGGCCCGCTTCCGGGAGACCTTCCCCGTCCAGGGGACCGCCTAGCGGACCGGGGCGCCCTGCGCGCGCAGGGCGTCCTTGACCTCGCCGATCGTCAGCTGCCCGAAGTGGAAGACGCTCGCGGCGAGGACGGCGTCGGCGCCGGCGGCGACGGCCGGGGGGAAGTGCTCCACGGCCCCGGCCCCGCCGCTGGCCACCAGGGGCACCCCGACCCGGGCGCGCACCTCGCGCAGCATCTCCAGGTCGAAGCCCCGCTTGGTGCCGTCGGCGTCCATGGAGTTCAGCAGGATCTCCCCCGCCCCCAGCTCGGCGGCCCGGGCCGCCCACTCGACGGCGTCCAGGCCCGTCCCCCGGCGCCCGCCGTGGGTGGTCACCTCGTACCCCGACGCCGTGGTCGGCTCGCCCGGCAGCGTGCGCCGGGCGTCGACGGACAGGACCAGGACCTGGGCGCCGAACCGGCCGGCGATCTCGGCGATCAGCTCGGGCCGGGCGATCGCGGCGGTGTTCACGCCGACCTTGTCCGCGCCGGCGCGCAGCAGTTTCTCCACGTCCGCGACGCTGCGGACGCCGCCGCCGACGGTCAGCGGGATGAACACCTGCTCGGCCGTGCGGCGCACCACGTCGTACGTGGTCTCCCGCGAGCCCGAGGACGCGGTCACGTCGAGGAAGGTCAGCTCATCGGCGCCCTCGGCGTCGTAGCGGCGGGCCAGCTCGACGGGGTCGCCCGCGTCGCGCAGGTCGGTGAAGTTCACGCCCTTGACGACGCGGCCGGCGTCGACGTCGAGGCAGGGGATGACACGGACGGCGACGCTCACGGGTGAACGGTACCGTCGGCGGCGTGGGGACCTCTGACACCGGGCTGCGCGTGGGGCGGGTCGACCCGCAGGACCGGGAGGCGCTGCGGGCCTGGTCCGTGCCGAGCCGGGCCTCCTTCCTCGAGGCCGCCCCCACCGACGAGTTCCTCGAGGAGCGGCAGCGGGCGCTGGCCGGGCACCGGCTGACGGCCGTGCACGACACCGTCGGCGGGCAGGAGCGCGTGGTGGCGACGCTGCGCACCTTCGACGCCGAGGTCACCGTGCCCGGCGCGGGGCCCGTCGGCGTCGACGCGGTGTCCACCGCGACCGTCCTGCCGACGCACCGCCGCCGCGGGCTGCTGTCGCGGATGCTGACGGCCGACCTGGAGCGGGCCCGGCGCGAGGGGCACGCCCTCGCCGCGCTCATCGCGGCCGAGGCGCCCATCTACGGCCGCTTCGGCTTCGGCCCGGCGACCCGGGCGACGAGCCTGGTCGTGGAGAACTCCCGGGTCGCGTTCCGGCCCGACGCCCCGGTCGCGGCGGGCTCCCTCGAGTTCGTGCCGGCCGGGCGGACCGCCGAGCTCGCCGCGGTCCACGACGAGGCCCGCCGCCGGCGCCCGGGGGGCCTGGACCGCGACGCGGCGTGGTGGGAGGCCGCCGGCCGCCGCGGCGAGGGCCGCTGGGTGGGCCCGCGCGGGCAGGTCGTGCTGCACCGCGACGAGCGGGGCGCGCCCGACGGGTACGTCGCCTACGACGTCGTCGACGAGTCGGTGGGGCGGGTGCCGAACGGCACGGTCCACGTCCGGGACCTGTGCGCGACGGACCCGGCGGCCTACCGGGCGCTGTGGGGGTTCCTGACGTCCCTGGACCTGGTGCGCACGACCCGGGCCCGGGACCGTCCCGTCGACGACCTGCTGCCGCACCTGCTGGTGGACCCGCGCGCGGTGCAGACCGGCCCGGTCGACGACTTCCTGTGGCTGCGGGTGCTGGACGTCCCCGCGGCGCTGACCGCCCGCCGCTACCTGGGCTCCGGGACGCTCGTCCTGGAGGTCGTCGACCCCCTGGGCCTGGCCGCGGCGACGGTCCGGCTGGACGTCGCGGCGCAGCACCGCGACGCCGACGGGTGGGCGCGCGCGGAGGTCACCGCGACCGGCGACGTCCCGGACGTCGTGCTGCCGGTGGGCGACCTGTCGTCGCTGCTGCTGGGCGGGACCTCGGCCGTGGCGCTGCACGCGGCCGGGCGCCTGCGGGGCACCGCCGCGGCGGCCTTCGCGCTCACCGCGCTGATGGCGACCCCCGAGCAGCCGTGGTGCCCCACGTGGTTCTGAGCACCACCACGGGCGTCGTCGAGGAGGTCCTGGCCCTGCTGGCGGCCGTTCCGGCCCCGGCGGCCGGTCCCGCGGTCGTCGCGGTCGAGGGGCGGTCGGGGTCGGGCAAGACGGAGCTGGCGGCGGCGCTGGCCGCGCGGACGGGCGCGACGGTCGTGCACCTGGACGACCTCTACCCCGGCTGGTCCGGGCTGGACGCGGCGGTCGACCTGCTGCGCGGGCTGCTGGCGCGGTTGCGCACCGGCCGGCCCGCGACGCAGCCCGTCTGGGACTGGGACCGGGGCGCCTACACCCGCTGGGTGCCGCTGCCGACCACCGGGCTCGTCGTGGTCGAGGGGGTCGGCGCGGGCTGCGCCGGACCGGTCGACCTGCTCGTGGAGCTGGTCGCCGACCCGGACGTGCGCCGCGACCGCGCCCTGACCCGCGACGGGGCGACCTTCGCCCCGCACTGGGACGACTGGGCCGCGCAGGAGGACCGGCTGTTCGCCCGCTGCCCGGTGCGGCCCGACGTGCGGTTCACCTCCGGGACGGCGGTGGGCACCGAGCCCGCCTGGTCCTAGCGGCGGGAACGGTCCTCGACGAGCCGGGCCAGCCGCAGCGCCTCGGCGCGGGCGCGGTCGCCGTCGGCGCGCTGCACGGCCATGACGGCGAGGTTCTCCCCGTCGTCGAGGTCGAGGGTCAGCCAGGGGTCGGCCCCGCCGAAGCGGACGGCGACGACCTCGCCCCACTCGACGGTGCGGGTGAAGACCACGTTGCGGACCACCAGGCCCGCCTCGGTGACCCTGGCGTGCACCGTCACGATCCGCAGGAGCACCCCGACGAGCAGGGCGGTGAACAGCACGGCCGAGACGGTGTCCTGCCCACCCCACCCCGAGTCGGGGGCGAGGGAGAGCCCGATCGACATGCCGACCATGACCACGGTGATGCCGATCGCGAAGCCGAAGCCGACGACGCGCGCGCGCCGGGGACGGAAGTCCGCGTCCTGGACGGCGTTCACAGGCGGCAGGCGTGGATGCTGGTGACGAGGATCCCGCGGGCGCCGAGGTCGTAGAGCTCGTCCATGACGCGGTTGGTCTCGGCGCTGCGGACCATGGCCCGCACGGCGACCCAGTCCTCGTTGGCCAGCGGGGAGACCGTCGGGGACTCCAGCCCCGGGGTGATCGCGAAGGCCCGCTCGACGAGCGCGCGGGGGCAGTCGTAGTCGACGATCACGTACTGGCGGGCGACCAGCACGCCCTGCAGCCGGCGCACGAGGACGTCGACGGCCGGGTCGGGCTCGGCGCCGGCGCGGCGCACCAGCGTCGCCTCGGACGTCATGATCGGCTCGCCGAAGATCTCCAGCCCGGCCGCGCGCAGCGTCGTGCCGGTCTCGACGACGTCGGCGATGACGTCGGCGATGCCCAGCGCCACGGCGGTCTCCACGGCCCCGTCGAGGTGGACGATGTCGGCGGTCACGCCGTGGTCGGCGAGGTGCTTGGCCAGCAGCCCGGAGTAGCTGGTGGCGATGCGGCGGCCCTCGAGGTCGGTCACGCCGCCCGCGACGCCGGGGCGGCCGGCGAAGCGGAAGGTGCTGCGCGCGAAGCCGAGCGGCAGGATCTCGTCGGCCGGGGCGCGGGAGTCCAGCAGCAGGTCGCGGCCGGTGATGCCGGCGTCGAGGGTGCCCGAGCCGACGTACAGGGCGATGTCGCGCGGGCGCAGGAAGACGAACTGGGCGGAGTTGGCCGGGTCGTCGAGGATGAGTTCCTTGGCCTCGCGGCGCTGGTTGTACCCGGCCTCGCGCAGCATGGCGGACGCGGCCTCGGACAGGGACCCCTTGTTGGGGACGGCGATGCGGATCTGCGGGGTGGGCACGTCGGGGCTCCGGGGCTCAGAGGTGGGAGTACACGTCGTCGAGGGTCAGACCGCGGGAGATCATCAGCACCTGCAGGTGGTACAGCAGTTGCGAGATCTCCTCGGCGGTCCGCTCCCCCGACTCGTGCTCGGCGGCCATCCACACCTCGGCGGCCTCCTCGACGACCTTCTTGCCGATGGCATGGACGCCGGCGTCCAGTTCCAGCACCGTCCGCGAGCCCGTGGGCCGGGTCAGCGCCTTGTCGCTCAGTTCGGCGAACAGGGCGTCGAAGGTCTTCACGGGCACGGAGTCTAGGCGGTCGGGCCGGCCGGCCCGACCACCGCCTCCGCGGGCTCGGCCGCGCTCAGCCGCGGCGGGGGGCGACCTCGCGCAGCGCCACCACGGTCTCCAGCGCGGCCAGCACCGCCTCGGCGCCCTTGTCCTCGCGCGAGCCGCGCAGCCCGGCGCGGTGCAGGGCCTGCGCCTCGTTGTCGACGGTCAGCACCCCGAAGCCGATCGGGACCCCGGTGCCGACGGCGACCTGGGTCAGGCCGGAGGTCGCGGCGTCGCAGACGTACTCGAAGTGCGGCGTGCCACCGCGGATCACGACGGCCAGCGTCACGACGGCGTCGAAGCCGGCGGCGGCGAGCCGCGCGGCGGCGACCGGCAGCTCGAAGGCCCCCGGGACCCGCACCTCCACGACGTCGGTGACCCCGGAGGCGGCCAGCGCCCGCCGGGCCCCCTCGAGCAGGCCGTCCATGACCTCGGCGTGCCAGCGCGCCGCGACGACCGCGACGCGCAGCCCCGTGCCGTCGACGCTGATCTCCGGGCTTCCGTCCCCGCTCACGCGTTACCTCCTCCAGCCGGTGCGGACAGGTGCGCCCGCAGGTCCTCGATCGTCAGCACGGGCAGGTCGTAGCGCTCACCCAGGGCGACGACCTGGTCCCAGCGTGACATCGATCCCTCGTCCTCGACGAGCTCGGCGATGATCGCGACGGGAGCCAGCCCGGCGAGCCGGCACAGGTCGACGGCGGCCTCGGTGTGGCCGGGGCGTTCCAGGACGCCGCCGGGCCGCGCGCGCAGCGGGAAGACGTGCCCGGGGCGGACCAGGTCGGCGGGCGCGGAGGCCGGGTCGGCCAGGACCCGGGCGGTGCGGGCGCGGTCGGCGGCGGAGATGCCGGTCGTCACGCCCGCCGCGGCGTCGCAGCTGACGGTGTAGTCGGTGCGCAGGGTGTCCTCGTTGCGCTCGACCATCCGCGGCAGCTGCAGGGCGTCGGCGCGGTCGGCGGGCATCGGGGCGCAGAGCATCCCGGAGGTGTGCCGCACGGTCCAGCCGATCCACTCGGGGGTGGCCAGCTCGGCGGCGAGGACGGCGTCGCCCTCGTTCTCGCGGTCGGCGGCGTCGGTGACCAGGACCGGCCGCCCGGCCCGCAGCGCCGCGAGCGCCGCCTCGACGGTGCGCGCGGTGGCGACGCTCACGCCCGCACCCCCTGCCCGGCGGGGGCCGCCGGCACGGCGAAGGCCTGCAGCCGCTCGACGTACTTGGCCAGGACGTCGACCTCCAGGTTCACCGTGGCGCCCGGCTGCTTGGTGCCCAGGACGGTCAGCTCGAGGGTCGTGGGGATGAGGGAGACCTCCAGCCAGGGCTCGGGGTCGGCGGGGGCGCTGACGGCCGAGACGGTCAGGGAGGTCCCGTCGATCGTGATGGAGCCCTTCTCCACGACGTAGCGGGCCAGGTCGGCGGGCACGGCGAAGCGCACCACCTCCCACGCGTCCCCCGGCGTGCGGGTCAGCAGCGTCCCGGTGCCGTCGACGTGGCCCTGGACGACGTGCCCGCCGAGGCGGCCGCCGGCGGGCAGCGCGCGTTCGAGGTTGACCCGCCGCCCGACGGCCACGTCGCGCAGGGAGCTGCGCCGCAGCGACTCCTGCATGACGTCGACGGTGAAGGTGCCCGGTGCGGGCTGGTCGACGACGGTCAGGCAGACCCCGTCGACGGCGATGGAGGCCCCGTGCACGGCGTCGGAGACGACGACGGGCCCCCGCACGGTCAGGCGGGCCGACTCCGCCCCCGGCTCCACGGCGACGATCTCGCCGATCTCCTCGACGATCCCGGTGAACACGAACTGCCTCCTCGAACGGTGCCGACGCTGGGTCAGCGGGCTCCGGGGAGACGTGCGGGGAGGCGTCGGCGACGGGCCCGGCGGGTCGCCCACGCGCAGGTGGGCGCACCACGGCGGGACCGTCGACCCGGGCGTCGACGACGGGAGCCGGCCGCGTCCCGCGGCGGGGACGACGACGGCGCACGACGACGACGCCGCGCGCTGCCTCCCATCCGGACTCTCACCGTCGGCCCCGGAGTTCCACCGGATCAACCGCCCACCGAGGTGGGGGCTCGCGGACTGTCACCGCCGGTTCGGAATTGCACCGACCCCGGAGCACGCGTGTCGTGCGGTCTTGCTGTACCGGCCAGTGTGCCACGCGGGCCGGTGGGCGGGCTCAGTGGCCGCAGGCCCGTCCCGCCAGCGTCCGCAGCTCCTCGATGGCCGCGGCGGCGTCCTGCGCGCCGTAGACGGCCGACCCGGCGACGAAGACGTCGGCGCCGGCGGCGGCGGCGCGCTCGACGGTGTCGACCGAGACGCCGCCGTCGACCTGCAGGCGGATGTCGAGGTCGCCGATGGCGGCGCGGGTGCGGCGGATCTTGGGGAGGGTGACGTCGAGGAAGCTCTGGCCGCCGAACCCGGGCTCGACGGT
This sequence comes from Kineococcus rugosus, assembly GCF_050871975.1. Classification (NCBI taxonomy): domain Bacteria; kingdom Bacillati; phylum Actinomycetota; class Actinomycetes; order Kineosporiales; family Kineosporiaceae; genus Kineococcus; species Kineococcus rugosus. Next base: position 19,978 of record NZ_JBJLSJ010000001.1, read on the forward strand.
CATGACGAGGACCATGTCGAACTCGGCGAGCAGGTCGACGTAGGGCTCGACGGGGGTGGCGGGCCGCAGCGCGATCCCGGCGCGGCCGCCGGCGGCGCGGATCTCGCGGGCGAGCTTGACGGGGGCGGCGGCGGCCTCGGCGTGGAAGGTGACGCCGGCGGCCCCGGCCTCGGCGTACGCCGGGGCCCAGCGGTCGGGGTCCTCGATCATGAGGTGGCAGTCCAGCGGCACCGGGGAGACCTTCTGCAGGGCCTCGACGACGGGCAGCCCGAGGGTGAGGTTGGGCACGAAGTGCCCGTCCATGACGTCGACGTGGGCGGCGTCGGCGGTGGCGATCCGGGCGAGCTCGGCCTGGAGGTTGGCGAAGTCGGCGGACAGGATGCTGGGGTTGACGCGGGGTTCACGAGGGTGCGGCACGCGGTGACAGTACCGTCCCCCCGGGTTCTGACGTCACGGCGAACCACTGGTGTACGGTGACGTCATGTCCCAGGTCTCCGCGTTCACCCTCCGCCTGGACCCCGAGCACCGCTCGATGCTGGAACGGCTGCAGTCGCGGAACCCGGGGGTCTCGCGGCAACGGCTGTTCGAGGGGCTGCTGGAGAAGGCCGACGAGGCCGACCGCGCCGACGTGCAGGACATCGCGCGCGCCATCTACGCGGAGAACCGCGACCTGTTCGACTCCCTCGTGGAGGACTGGCCCGCCGTCGAGGACGTCACGGCCCAGGGCGCGTGATCCTCCCGACCCGCTACCTGACGGTCGGCGACGTCGTCCGGTTCACCCGGATCTTCCCCGACGGCCCCTACGACGTCCGCGACGCCGGGCTGCTGGCGCTGGCGGTCCAGCGGCCGCAGCTGCAGGTCCTCGGCGCGGACGCCTACCCCGACCTGCCGCGCAAGGCCGCGGCGCTGCTGCACTCCATCGTGCGCACGCGCCCGCTCGTCGACGGCAACGAGCGCACGGCCCTGCTGGCGGCGCTCGCGATGCTGCACCTCAACGGGACCGGGGTGGGGGCGACGTCCCCGCGCGCGGGGCTGGCGCTGACCCGGGACGTCGCGCAGGGTTCCCTGGACGACGTCCCGGAGATCGCGGCCCGGTTGCTGGCCCTGGTCGACCGGGGCCTGGGCGGGGACTGAGGGCTCAGCGGCGGGCGACGACGTCGCTCGGGCGCAGGTCCCGGACCGACCCCAGGCCCATCTGCCGCAGCGTGGTGACCAGCTCGGCCTGGTAGGTGTCCAGGACGGCCGCGACCCCCTCGGCGCCGTCGGCGGCCAGCCCCCACATCACGGGCCGGCCGACGTGGACGGCCTTGGCCCCCAGCGCCAGCGCCACCGCGGCCTGGGCCCCGCCGCGGACACCGGAGTCGACGTGCACCTCGACCTCCCCGCCGACCTCGGCGACGATCTCCGGCAGCGCGAACGCCGACGTCACGGAGTTGCCGAGGCGGCGGCCGCCGTGGGTGGAGACGATGATCCCCTCGGCGCCGGCGTCGACGCAGCGGCGGGCGTCGCGGGCGGTCAGGACGCCCTTGCACAGCACGGGCAGGCCGGAGACCTCCGCGAGCCAGCCGATCGTGTCCGGCGTCAGGTCCAGCGCCATGTCGGTGTCGGTGCCGAAGCGCTCCAGCTCGGCGGCGGTGAGGTTGGCGGTGCGGTTCTTGCGGGGCCCGGCGGGCCAGTTGCGCGGGTCGATCGCCGGGACCTCCCGGCCCAGCGGGGTGGTGTCCACGGTCAGGATCAGCGCCCGGGCCCCGGCCGAGGCGGCCCGCTCGACGAGCAGGCGGGTGGCCTCCCGGTCGCGGGCGACGTACACCTGGTACCACCAGGGCGCGCCCTGGGCCGCGATGTCCTCGAACCGGGCGCCGGTGTTGGTGGAGACGCCGAGCAGGGTGCCCGCCTTGGCCGCGCCCTGCGCGGTGAGCACCTCCCCCTCGGGGCGGGCGCCGACCTGCTGGGCCATCGGCGCCACGAGCACCGGCGCGGCGACGGTGGTGCCGAGCACCTCGGTGGTGAGGTCCTGGGCCGAGGCGTCGCGCAGCACGGTCGGGCGCATCCGGTAGGCGTTCCAGTCCGCGATGCCCTCGCGGTCGCAGGAGCCGTCACCGGCGGAGGAGTGGTAGTAGGCGGACACGTAGTCCGGCAGTTCGGCGTCGGCGCGGCGGGCGAGGTCCTCGATCCAGGTCACGGACCTCATCCTCGCCCACCGGCCGGCTCCCCCGGGCCCCTTCGTCCCCCGTCGGGACCAAGGTCCGGGGTGGCCGCGTCAGTTCAGCGGCCGGGTGCCCTCCGGGATCCCGCCACCGGCGTAGATCCCGCGGGCGGCGTCCTGCAGCGCGGTGAGGGCCACGCGCTGGGTGAGCGGGCCGTAGGTGATGCGCGCGACGCCGAGCTCGGCGAGCCGGCTCTGCGCCGGGACCCCCGGGAACCCGATGACGGACAGCTTCTGCGGGCCGAACGCGGCCACGAGCTGCTGCACGGCGTCCTCGTCGAGGGGGCCGGGCACGAACACGCTGGTCGCCCCGGCGTCCAGGTAGGCCTTCCCGCGCTCGACGGCGTCGGCGAGGACCACGTCGCGGGGCCGGTCGCCGCCGCGCACGAAGGCGTCGGTGCGGGCGTTGAGGACGAACGGGACGCCCTCGGCCTCCCCGGCGGCGACGATCGCCTCGACGCGGGCCACGGACTCGGCCAGCGGCCGCAGCTGGTCCTCGACGTTGGCGCCCACGACGCCGACGCCGATGGCCTTGCGCACGGTCTCGCCGGCGTCGCCGAAGCCGCCGTCGAGGTCGGCGCTGACGGGCAGGTCCCCGGCGGCGACGACGATGCGCCCGACCAGCGACAGGGCCAGGTCGAGCGGGACCTGCTCGCCGTCGCCGTAGCCGAAGGTGGCGGCGATGGAGTGCCCGGCGGTCGCCAGCGCCTTCGTCTGCGGCTCACCGGCCACGACGGTCGCCGACACGGCGTCCCAGACGTTGACGAGGACGAGCAGCTCGGGGTCGGCGTGCAGCTGCCGCAGGCGTGCGGCCTTCTCAGCGGAGTTCACGGGGGTGAACCTCTCACGCCCGCCCCCCGCTGTCACCGCCGCCCCGCTGCCACCGCCCCCGCGACGCCGGTCCCCGGTGGCGGGTCAGCTGGTGCGGCGCAGCAGGGCCACGTGCATCGCGTCGGTGCCGTGGGTGTGCGGCCACAGCTGCACGGCCGTGCCGGCGGCGGCCGCGGGCATCCCCGGCACGACCCGCTCCAGGACCGCGGGGGTGTCGAGGCGCTCGACGCCCACCCCGGCCCGGGCGGCGGCCTTCACGGCGTCGTCCACGACCAGGCGGGTCTCGGACAGGACCGGGGAGCACGTGGCGTAGGCGACGACGCCGCCGGGGCGCACGGCGCTCAGGGCCGAGCCCAGCAGCTCGCGCTGCAACGGGGCCAGGCCGCCCAGGTCGGCCGGGGTCCGCCGCCAGCGCGCCTCGGGCCGGCGGCGCAGCGCGCCCAGGCCGGTGCACGGCGCGTCGACCAGGACGCGGTCGTAGGCCGCGGGCTCGGCGGCGCCGACCTCGCGGCCGTCGCCGACGCGGACGTCGACGCCGCCGGGGACGGCGGACAGGGACTGCCGGACCAGCTCGGCGCGGTGGGCGGCCACCTCGACGGCCGTCAGCCGCGCCCCGCGACCGGCGCCGGTGGCGGCCAGCAGCGCGGCCTTGCCGCCCGGCCCGGCGCACAGGTCCAGCCAGCGCTCGTCGCGGCCCTCGACGTCGGCGGCGGCCAGCAGCAGCGCGACGACCTGCGAGCCCTCGTCCTGGACGCGGACCCGACCCTCGCGGACGGCGGCGAGCTTGCCGGGGTCGCCGTGCACGACGTGGGCGGCGGTCGGCGCCCAGCGCCCGGTGCCGATCTCGAGGTGGGCGTCGCGGCCGAGGAGGTCCTCGACCGCGGCGAGGCCGGGCAGCGCGGTGAGCGCGACGTGCGCGGGGGTGTTGTCGGCGCGCAGCAGGTCGGGCAGCTCGGCCGGGTCGTGCCCGTGGGCGCGCAGGGCCTCCCGCAGGCTGCGGATCACCCACTGCGGGTGGGAGAAGCGCACGGCGAGGTCGTCGTCGCCCTCGCCCGGCGCCACCTCGGCGACCCAGGTGTCGAGGTCGCGGCCGGAGGCCTTGCGCAGGACCGCGTTGACCAGGCCCGACGGGCCCCCGCCGAGGACGTTGCGGGCCAGCGCCACGCTCGTCGCGACGGCCGCGTGGTCGGGCACCCGCATCGCCAGGAGCTGGTGCAGGCCCATGCGCAGGACGTCGGCGACCCCGGCGTCGAGGTCGGCCAGCGGCCGGTCGACCAGGGTGGCCAGCAGCGCGTCGTAGGTGCCCCGCCCGCGCAGGACGCCGTAGGCCAGTTCCGTCGCGAACCCGGCGTCGCGGCCGTTCAGCCGCTTGGTCCGCAACAGCTTCGGCAGCACGAGGTTGGCGTAGGCGTCCTCGGTGGACACCGCGCGCAGCACCTCGTAGGCGGTCTTGCGGGACTCGTCGACGCGGGTGAAGCGGTCCTGCTTCACCCCGCGGCGCGCCGTTGTCTGCCCGGGGATGTTGCGGCCCGTCACGAGAACTCCTCCCCCGGCTCCGGCCGGGTCCCGCGCGCCCAGTCGGTCGCGCCCATCAGCTTCTTGCCCGCGGGCTGGACCCGGCCGAGCTCGACCGAGCCGGCACCGGTCCCGACCAGCACGCGCTTCCTGCCCACCACGATCCGGCCCGCGGGCAGGTCCTCCTCGACGGGGGTCACCGGGGCGAGCTTGAAGCGCTCGCCGCGGAACGTGGTCCACGCCCCCGGGTCCGGCGTGCAGCCGCGCACCCGCCGGTCGACCTCGCGGGCCGTCGCGGTCCAGTCGACCCGGGCCTCCTCGACGGTGATCTTCGGGGCCAGGCTGACCCCCTCGGCGGGCTGGGCGGTCTTGACCGCCGTGCCGTCCTCCAGCGCGTCCAGGACCGAGACCAGCAGGTCGGCCCCGGACGCGGCCAGCCGGCCGAGCAGGTCGCCGGCGGTGTCGGCCGGGCCGACCGGCTCGGTGAGGCGGGCGTAGACGGGCCCGGTGTCCAGGCCCTCCTCAAGCTCGAAGACGCACGCGCCGGTGACGTCGTCGCCGTTCATGACGGCCCGCTGCACGGGCGCGGCACCGCGCCAGGCGGGCAGCAGCGAGAAGTGCAGGTTGAGCCAGCCGAACCGCGGGACGGCCAGGGCCTCGCGGGGCACCAGCGCGCCGTAGGCCACGACGGGGCAGGCGTCCGGTTCCAGCGCCCGCAGGGCCGCGAGGAAGTCCTCCCCCCGCGGCCTCGCCGGCTGCAGCACCGGCAGGCCGGCCTCCCGGGCGCGCTGCGCGACGGGTGAGGCGGTGCTGCGGCGGCCGCGCCCGGCGGCGGCGTCGGGGCGGGTCAGGACGGCGACGACCTCGTGCCGGCTGGCCAGCAGCGCGTCCAGCGAGGCGACGGCGACGTCGGGGGTGCCGGCGACGACGAGGCGCACTACCTCGCCTGACCGAAGGTGGCGTGCGGGGAGACCTTGACCTGCGGGGTGTCCAGCCCGAGCCACTCCGCCTCGCGGACGGCCTTCAGCGCGAGCTTGCGCTGGGCCTTGTCGAGCCGGTCGATGAACAGCACCCCGTCGAGGTGGTCGGTCTCGTGCTGGATCGCGCGCGCCTTGAACTCCGACCCGCTGATGGTGACCGGTTCGCCGTGCATGTCGAACCCCTTGGCCACCACGTGCAGGGACCGGCGGGTGTCGGCGACGATGCCGGGGAACGACAGGCAGCCCTCGTCGCCCTCCTGGCACTCCTCGGACAGGTCCAGGACGGGGTTGACGAGGTGCCCGAGCTCACCGTCGGCGTGGTAGGTGAACACGCGCAGGGAGACCCCGAGCTGGGGGGCGGCCAGACCGGCGCCGGGCGCGGCGAGCATCGTGTCCTCGAGGTCCTTGACGAGCTGGCGCAGCTCCTTGTCGAAGGTCGTGACCTCCGCCGCGCGCTGGCGCAGCACGGGGTCCCCGAAGAGTCGGATCGGCTGGATCGCCACGGTGCTCCCTGCTGGTGGTGGGCGGTGTGCGCCCTCGATCCTACGTCCGGGAGCCCGCGGCCCCGTCGCGGCGATCCACCGGCGGGGACCTCCCCGCCGGACGGCAGCCACCGTCCGTCACGACTGCTCGCGCACCGTCCCGACGCTGACCCGGGCGGAGGAGCCGGCTCGGACGCCCGGGTGAACCGGCTCCCGCGGCCGCGGCGGCGCGGCGGAGGCTCGGCCCGTGCCCCTCGCGAACCACCGCCTCCTGTTCACCGCCGGCGCCGTCCTGGCCTTCGCCGTCCACGTCGACCTGGACGTCGTCGACCTGGGGACCGTCGGCTGGATCCTCATGCTCGTGGCGGTGGCGGCGACCCTGCTCGACGTCGCCGGCCGGCGCGCCCGCGACCGCGCGCTGCGGGCCCGGTCCACGGCGCAGCCCGCCCCCGCCCGCGTGGCGCCGGCGCGCGTCTCCCCGTCCCTCGCCCCGTGGGACACCCGCGAGTTCCGGCCCGTCCCCCGCCCGGCCCGGGAGTCCTGACCTCCCCCCGCGGAGCCGCGTCAGCCGATCTGGAGGGGGTCCACGCGGACCCGCACGAGCGGCAGCTTGCGCACGCTGCGCCCGGCGGTGACGTTCTTGACGGCCAGGGCCAGGGCGGCGGACTCGCTGCGCGGGACCCGGACGACGCTGCGGACCATCGGCGCCCGGCCCGGCTGGTCGGGCACCGGCAGCGGCCCCAGGACCCGCGCGCCGGGCAGCGGCGGCAGCGCGGCCACGAACTCCTCGACGTCGGCGGCGACCCCGATGAGCCCGGCGAAGCGGGCCGCCGGGGGCAGGTCCAGCTCGCGGCGCTGGGCGAGCTCGCGCTCGGCGAACCCGGCGGGGTCCCAGCGGACCAGGGCCTGGGCGGGGGCGGCCTGCGGGTCGGCGACGAGGAACACCGACCCCCCGTCCGCGGCGGGCCGCACCAGGGCCGCCGCGGCGGTCCAGCGGCGGTACGCCTCCTCGGCCGCCCGCAGGTCCGGGCGGGCCAGCAGCGCCCACCCGTCCAGCAGCAGCGCCGCGGCGTACCCGGACGCGGCGACCGGTTCGGCGCCGGGGGTGGCGATGACCAGGGCCGGGCCCGGGCCCACGGCGTCCAGCACGTGCGAGCCGCCGGAGGTGCGGACGTCGACGCCGGGGAAGGCGCGGCCCAGCTCCTCGGCGGTGCGGCGGGCGCCGGTGACCACGGCCCGCAGCCGGGTGTCGTGGCAGTTCGGGCAGGACCAGTCGGTGGCGGGCCGCCCGCACCAGCGGCAGGTGGCGCGCTCGCCGGCGTCGGGGACGGCCAGCGGCCCGTGGCAGGAGGGGCAGCGGGCCGGTTCGCGGCACGTCTGGCACGCCAGCGTGGGCACGTACCCGGTGCGCGGGACCTGCACGAGGACCGGTCCGCGCCCCAGGGCCTGGCGCAGCACCCGCCAGCCGTCGCTGGGCAGGCGCGCCGCGGCGGCCAGCGGGTCCTGGGCGTCGGGCCCGGAGGTGCCGGCGATCGCGATGCGCGGCGCGGTCGCGCGCACGACGTCGCGGGTGGCCAGCACCGGCCGCGCCCACCCCGACTCCAGCAGCAGCTGCGTCTCGGCCGTGCGGGTCCAGCCCGCGAACAGCGCCGCCGCCCCGGTCTGCTCGGCGCGCAGCACCGCGACCTCGCGCACGTGCGGGTACGGGGCGCGCTGGTCGGCGTGGGAGTCGTCGCCGTCCTCCAGGACGGCGATCAGCCCGAGGTTCGGCAGCGGGGCGAACACGGCCGCGCGCGTCCCGGCCACCACGCGGGCCCGGCCGGTGAGCGCCTCCAGGAAGGCGCGGTACCGCGCGGCGGGCCCGACGTCGGCCTCCAGCCGGACGTGCCCGGAGGGGACCAGCCGGTCCAGGGCGGCCGAGAGCCGGTCGAGGTCGCGGTGGTCGGGCACGACGAGCAGCGCCGTGCGCCCCGACGCGAGGGTGGCGCGGGCGGCGAGGGCCAGCAGGGCGGAGGGGTCGGTGCCGGGGGCGAAGGTGGCCACCGCCCGCGGGGAGGACCCCTCGCGCACGTGCCCGAGGAAGGCCGGGCCGGCGCTGTGCCGCTCCCAGCCGTGCAGGTCCGGCCCGAGGTCGACGGGCTCGTGGACGGCCGGGTCGGCCCGCAGCACCGACTCCTCGGCGCCGGCGTGCCGGCCGGGCACGGCGAGGCGGACGACGTCGGACAGCGTCCCGCCGTACTCGGCGGCCACGAGCCGGCACAGCTGGAGGGTCGAGGGCGTCAGGACGGGCAGCCCGGAGACGACCCGCCGCAGCCGGGCGAGGCGCCCGGTGTGGTCGCTGGCGGCGAGCCGCTCCAGGACGTAGCCCTCGGCGTCGGTCCCGGCGAAGGGGACGCGGACCAGCCGGCCCGGTTCGGCGGTGTGCTCCATCGAGGCCGGGACGAGGTAGTCGAAGGGCCGGTCCAGGTGCGGCAGCTGGGAGCTGACCAGCACCCGCGCGACCGGGTCGGTCGTGGTGACGTCCTCCGGCGCCTTCTTCCGGCGCGCCGGCTTCTTCGGCGGGGTGGGCAGGCTCAGCCCGGCGAGCTCGGGCTGAGGCTGCTCCGGGGCGCTCAGGACCCGGTCGCGGCGCGCAGCGCGTCGACCCGGTCGGTGCGCTCCCAGGTGAACCCGGGCAGTTCCCGGCCGAAGTGACCGTAGGCCGCGGTCGGCGCGTAGATCGGCTGGAGCAGGTCGAGGTCGCGCACGATCGCCGCGGGGCGCAGGTCGAAGACGTCGCGGATCGCGGCCTCGATGCGGCCGCGGGCGACCTTCTCGGTGCCGAAGGTCTCGACGTACAGGCCGACGGGCTGGGCCTTGCCGATGGCGTAGGCGACCTGGACCTCGCAGCGGCCGGCGAGCCCGGCGGCCACGACGTTCTTGGCGACCCAGCGCATCGCGTAGGCGGCCGAGCGGTCCACCTTCGAGGGGTCCTTGCCGGAGAAGGCGCCACCGCCGTGCCGGGACATCCCGCCGTAGGTGTCGACGATGATCTTGCGGCCGGTCAGGCCGGCGTCGCCCATCGGGCCGCCGATCTCGAAGCGGCCGGTCGGGTTCACCAGCAGCCGGATGTCCGAGGTGTCGAGGTCCAGCCCCTCCAGCACCGGCTCGATGACGTGCCGGCGCACGTCCGGGGTCAGCGTCTTGATGAGGTCCACGTCGGGCTCGTGCTGGGTGGACAGGACCACGGTGTCGAGGCGGACGGCCCGGTCGCCCTCGTAGCCGATGGTGACCTGGGTCTTGCCGTCGGGGCGCAGGTAGGGGATCTCGCCCTTCTTGCGGACCTCCGACAGCCGCTGGGACAGCTGGTGGGCCAGGTGGATCGGCAGCGGCATGAGCTCGGGCGTCTCGTCGCAGGCGTAGCCGAACATGAGGCCCTGGTCGCCGGCGCCCTGCAGGTCCAGCGGGTCGGCGCCGCCGTCCACGCGGTTCTCGTAGGCCGCGTCGACGCCCTGGGCGATGTCCGGGGACTGCGAGCCGATGGACACCTCGACGCCGCAGGTGCGGCCGTCGAAGCCCTTGGCGGAGGAGTCGTAGCCGATGTCGAGCAGCGTGCGCCGCACGATGGTCGGGATGTCGGCGTACGCCTCGGTGGTCACCTCGCCGGCGACGTGGACCAGGCCGGTCGTGACCATCGTCTCGACAGCGACGCGGCTGCGGGGGTCCTGGGCGAGCAGCGCGTCGAGGATCCCGTCGGAGATCTGGTCGCAGATCTTGTCCGGGTGCCCCTCGGTGACCGACTCGGAGGTGAACAGTCGCAACGGGGTGGTCACTCAGGCTCCAGACTTCGACGGTTCGGCAGCGGCACCGGAGGGGGCTGCGGGGCTCGGGGGAAGCATAGGCACCACGGCGTCCCACACCGCGTCGGCCACGACGTCCTTGCTGGACTCGGGCACCTCGCGCTCGGTGCCGTCCCGGCCCAGGAGCGTCACCGCGTTCGTGGCCGTGGCGAACCCCCGGGTCTCGCCGACCTCGTTGAGCACCAGCAGGTCGCACCCCTTGCGCACCAGCTTCGCGCGGCCGTGCTCGAGCACGGAGCCGCTCTCGTCGCCGGTCTCGGCGGCGAAGCCGACGATCACCGGCGAAGGGCCCGAGCGGGCGCGCACCAGCCCGGCCAGGACGTCGGGGGTGCGCTCGAGCACGACGACGGGGTCGCGGGCGGGGTCCTCGGACTTCTTGATCTTGGCCCCGGCGCGCGTGGCGGGCCGGAAGTCGGCGACGGCGGCGGCCATGACGACGACGTCGGCGTCCGCGGCGGCGGCGGTCACGGCCTCGGCGAGCTGGGCGGCGGTCTGCACCGGCACGACGTCCACCGCGGCCGGGGCCGGGACCTCGACGTGGGCGGTCACGAGCGTCACCCGCGCCCCGCGGGCGACGGCGGCCGCGGCGACGGCCACGCCCTGGCGCCCGGAGGAGCGGTTGCCCAGGAAGCGCACGGGGTCCAGCGGCTCGCGGGTGCCGCCGGCCGAGACGACGACCCGGCGGCCGGCGAGGTCCTGCCCGCGCGCGCCGGACCCCAGCAGGCGGCGGCAGGCGGCGGCGATGTCGGCGGGCTCGGGCAGCCGGCCCGGGCCGGTGTCGGCGCCGGTCAGGCGCCCGGAGGCGGGTTCGAGCACGGTGACCCCGCGCGAGCGCAGCAGGGCGACGTTGGCCTGCACGGCGGGGTTGAGCCACATCTCGGTGTGCATGGCCGGGGCCAGCAGCACCGGGCAGGTCGCCGTGAGCAGGACGTTGGTGAGCAGGTCGTCGGCCAGCCCGTGCGCGGCGCGGGCCAGCAGGTCCGCGGTGGCGGGAGCGACGACGACGAGGTCGGCGTGCCGGCCCAGCCGCACGTGCGGGACGGCGTCGGCGCCGGTCCAGACGTCGGTGGCGACGGGCTTGCCGGACAGGGCCTCCCAGGTGGCGCGCCCGACGAAGTGCTCGGAGGAGGCGGTGGGCACGACCGTGACGTCGTGCCCGGACTCGGTCAGCTCGCGCAGCAGCGTCGCCGCCTTGTAGGCGGCGATCCCGCCCGCGACCCCCAGGACCACCCGGGGGCCCCGGGCAGGAGGCGTGCTCACTGCTCGATGGGCTCGGAGGTCAGCAGACCCTCGTTGATCTCGCGCATCGCGACGGACAGCGACTTCTCCTGCACGTGGGTCTCGACGAGCGGACCGACGTACTCCAGCAGGCCCTCGCCCAGCTGGGAGTAGTACGCGTTGATCTGACGCGCGCGCTTGGCCGCGTAGATCACCAGGGCGTACTTGGAGTCGGCGACCGTCAGCAGGTCGTCGATGGGCGGGTTGGTGATGCCCTCGGGCGCCGCGACGGTTCCAGCCACGATGGTTTCTCCTCGGTGTCGAAAGACGCAGGTCAGCTGACCGGCAGACCCATCCATCTTACGAGCTCGTCGGTCGCGCGCTGCACGTCGTCGTTGTAGATGGTCACGTCGAACTCCGGCTCGGCCGCCAGCTCGACCTTCGCCGTCGCCAGCCGGCGCTCGCGCTCCTCCTCGGTCTCGGTGCCGCGGCCGACGAGGCGGCGCACCAGCTCCTCCCAGCTCGGCGGGGCCAGGAAGACGAACCCGGCGTCGACGCCGGCGGCCCGGGTGGCCTCGCGGACCTGCCGGGCGCCGGCCAGGTCGATCTCCAGCAGCGCGGGGCGGCCCGAGGCCAGGACCTGCTCGACCGGCCCGCGGGGGGTGCCGTAGCGGTGCCGGCCGTGCACGCGGGCCCACTCCAGCAGCTCGCCGTCGCGGACGTACCGGTCGAAGGTCTCCTCGGAGACGAAGTGGTAGTGCACGCCGTCGACCTCCCCCGGGCGCTGGGCCCGGGTGGTGCAGGAGACGGAGATCCAGATGTCGGGGTAGCGGGCGCGCAGGTCGGCCGAGACGGTGCCCTTGCCGACCGCGGTGGGCCCGGCCAGGACGGTGAGGCGAGCGGGCGTGACGTTCAGGACTCGCTCCCGGCCGGGGTGCCGAAGCGGTCCACGAGCGCGGCGATCTGGTGGGCGCCCAGGCCCCGCACGCGGCGCGACTCCGAGATGCCGATCTCCTCCATGATCTGCTTGGCGCGGACCTTGCCGACGTTGGGCAGGGACTCCAGCAGCGCGGAGACCTTCATCTTGCCGAGGACCTCGTTCTCCTGGCCCTCCTTGATGACCTCCTCCAGGCTGCCGCCGGTGTACTTCAGGCGGTGCTTGACCTCGGCCCGCTCGCGGCGCGCCGCGGCCGCCTTCTCCAGTGCGGCAGCGCGCTGTTCGGCGGTCAGGGGAGGCAGGGCCACTTCATCACCTCGGGTCGTCGTGCTCGGGGGGCGGCAGGTCCCGGTGAACCTATCCACCCTGGTCAGGGGGCGGCAACGGCGGGGGTGGACGGGGACGGTCAGGCCACCGCGCGGGAGCCCCCGCGCGGCGCGAGCGCCCCGCTCTCGACCTCCTCGGCCCAGTGGCAGGCCACCTGCTGGTCCTGCGGGTGCCCCGGCACGACCCGCAGCTGCGGGCGCTCGTCGTGGCAGCGCGTGGGCTGCACCCAGGGGCAGCGGGTGCGGAAGCGGCAGCCCGAGGGCGGGTCGGCCGGGCTGGGCAGGTCCCCGGTGAGCAGGATCCGCTCGCGGGTGGCCTCGGCGACGGGGTCGGGCACCGGCGCGGCGGACAGCAGCGCCCGGGTGTACGGGTGCAGGGGCCGGGCGTACACCGCGGCGCTGGGTCCCCGCTCGACCAGCCCGCCCAGGTACATGACCCCCACGGTCGTGGAGACGTGCCGGACGACGGCGAGGTCGTGCGCGATGACGAGGTACGTCAGGCCCAGGTCGCGCTGCAGCTCCTCCAGCAGCACCAGGACCTGGGCCTGCACGGAGACGTCGAGGGCCGAGACGGGCTCGTCGGCGACCAGCAGGTCGGGGTCCAGCACGAGGGCCCGGGCGATCCCCACGCGCTGGCGCTGGCCGCCGGAGAACTCGTGGGGGTACTTGCGGCCCGCGCCGGCGGGCAGGCCCACCCGGTCCAGCAGCCCGCGCACCCGCGAGCGCCACGCCGCGGGCCCGCCGGGGGCCGCGTGCACCGCCAGGGGCTCCACGAGCGCGCTCTCGACGCTCTGGCGCGGGTCGAGGCTGGCCAGCGGGTCCTGGAACACCATCTGCATGCGCCGCCGCTCGCGGCGCAGCTCCTCCGGCCCCAGGGCCAGGACGTCGCGGCCGTCCAGGTGCACCTGCCCCCCGGTGGGCTCGGACAGCCGCAGCACGGCGCGGCCCAGGGTCGACTTGCCGCACCCGGACTCCCCCACGAGCCCGAAGGTGGTGCCGCGCTCGACGTCGAAGGAGACGCCGTCGACGGCCTTGACCGTCCCGACGGTGCGCTGCAGCAGGCCCGAGCGGATCGGGTAGTGGACCTGCAGGTCGCGCACGGACAGCAGGGCCTCGGTCACCGGGGGGCCTCCAGGTCGGCGGGGTGGTCGGCGGGGTGGACGCACCGGACGGGGTGCGCGCCGGGGTCGACGGGGATCTCCCCCGAGCGGCAGGCGGCGTCGGCGAACGCGCAGCGGGGGGCGAACGCGCAGCCCTGCGCCCACGGCAGCAGGTCCCGCACGGACCCGGGGACCGGCCGCAGGGCCGTGCCCTCGGGGGCGTCGACGCGGGGGACGGCGGCCAGCAGCCCCGTGGTGTACCGGTGGCGGGGGGCGGCGAACAGCTCCCCCCGCGCGGCCTGCTCCACGACGCGGCCGGCGTACAGGACGTTGACGCGGTCGCAGGTCCCGGCGACCACGCCCAGGTCGTGGGTGATGAGCACCATCGCCGCGCCGGACTCGCGGACCAGCCCGGTGAGCAGGTCCAGGACCTGCGCCTGGATCGTCACGTCGAGGGCGGTGGTCGGCTCGTCGGCGATGATCAGCCGCGGCGAGCAGGCCAGGGCGATGGCGATGAGCACGCGCTGGCGCATGCCCCCGGAGAGCTGGTGGGGGTACTCCCCCACCCGGCGGCGCGGGTCGGGGATGCCGACGCGGCCCAGCAGCTCCACGGCCTCGCGCCGGGCCGCGGCCCGGCTCAGGTCGGTGTGGGCGCGCAGGACCTCGGTGAGCTGCCGCCCCAGGGTCAGGACGGGGTTCAGCGACGTCATGGGGTCCTGGAAGACCATGGCGAGGTCCTTGCCGCGCCGGGCCGCCATCCGCTGCGGGGAGGCGGTGAGCAGCTCGTCGCCGTCGAACCGCACCGACCCGCTGACGCGGGTGCCGCGCGCCGGCAGCAGCCCCATGACGGCCAGGGAGGTGACGGACTTGCCGCAGCCGGACTCCCCCACCAGTCCCACGACCTCGCCGGCGGCGACGTCGAACGACACCCCGTCGACGGCCGTGGTGGGCGCGGACCCCTTGCGGGTGAACGTGACGCGCAGGTCCTCGACCTGCAGGAGGCTCACCGCCCGCTCCGGGGGTCCAGGGCCTCGCGCAGCGCCTCGCCGAGCAGGGTGAACCCCAGCGCGGTGACGGCGATGGCCAGGCCGGGGTAGATCGCCAGCCAGGGCGCCTGGTCCAGCCGCGCCTGGGCGGTGACGAGCATGCGTCCCCACTCCGCGACGGCCGGGTTCGGGTCCCCCAGCCCCAGGAAGCTGAGCGCGGCGACCTCGATGACGGCCGTCGCCAGCGTCAGCGTCGCCTGCACCAGCACCGGCCCCAGGGAGTTCGGCAGCATGTGCCCGACGACGATCCGGCGCCGCCGCAGGCCCAGCGAGCGCAGCGCCACGACGTAGTCCTGCCCGCGCTGGGCCAGCAGCGAGGCCCGCAGCAGCCGGGCGAAGATCGGGACCTGGGCGGCGGAGATGGCGAGCATGACCGACAGCGAGCTGCGGCCCAGCAGCGCCGCCACGGACACCGCCAGCAGCAGCGACGGGATGGACAGCAGGACGTCGACGACGCGCATGACCACCGTGTCGACCTTGCCGCCCAGCCCCCCGGCGAGGATCCCCAGGAACGAGCCGACGGCCAGGCCCACGGCCGTCGAGACGACCCCGATGACCAGGGAGGAGCGGGCGCCGTACAGCAGCTGGGTCAGCAGGTCGGAGCCGAAGGAGTCCAGCCCCAGGGGGTGCCCGGCGCTGGGGCCGGGCACCGTCGTCGGGGTCACCTGCGCGAACCACTCCGCGCTGGCGGGCCGGTGCGGCGCCAGCAGCGGCGCGGCGGCCGCGACGACGACGAAGGCCAGCACGATCACGGCGCCGACGACGCCGGCGGGGTTGCGGCGCAGCCGCCGCCAAGCCGCGTGCCAGGGGCCGACGCCGTCGGCCCCGGTCGCCTCGGCGACCGTCGGTTCCACCACGGGGGCGCTCACGAGACCCTCACCCTCGGATCGATGAACCCGTAGCTGACGTCCACCGCGAGGTTCACCAGCGCGTACACGACGGCGATGAACAGGATGAAGCCCTGCAGCACGGGGTAGTCCAGTTGCGTGACGGCGTCGAACAGGTAGCTGCCGATGCCGTTGATGGAGAACACCGTCTCGGTGAGCACGGCGCCCGACAGCAGCGCACCGGCCTGCAGGCCCAGGGTCGTGGAGACCGGGAGCAGGGCGTTGCGCAGGACGTGGCGGCGGCTGACGATCCCGCGCGGCAGGCCCTTGGCCTGCGCCGTGCGGACGTGGTCGTCGCCCAGGACGTCCAGGACCGAGGCGCGGGTGATGCGGACGATGATGGCCAGCGGGATGGACCCCAGCGCCAGCGCGGGCAGGACCAGGTGGACCAGGGCGTCCCAGCTCGCGTCCCACTCCCGGGTCAGCAGCCCGTCGAGGACGTAGAAGTTCGTGACGTGCGTCGCGTCGATCCGCGCGTCCTGGCGCCCCGAGGTGGGGAACCAGCCCAGCTGGATCGCCAGCAGGTACTTCAGCAGGACCGCGAGGAAGAACACGGGCACGACGACGCCGAGCAGCGAGCCGCCCACCACCGCGTGGTCGAGCCACCCGCCGCGGCGCCGGGCCGCGAGGTAGCCCAGCGGGATCCCCACGACGACGGCCAGGACCAGCGCGGCGACGGCCAGCTCGACGGTCGCGGGGAAGCGCTCGGTGAACGTCTGCACGACGGGTTCACCGGTGTTGATGGACGCCCCGAGGTCGCCGTGCAGGAGCCGGCCCAGGTACGTCACGTACTGCTGCCACACGGGCTGGTCGAACCCGTACCGCTCGGTGACCGCCGCGATGCCCGCCGGGGTGGCCTTCTCCCCCAGCAGGGCCCGCGCCGGGTCGCCGGGCAGCGCCCGCACCCACGCGAACAGCAGCACCGACAACCCGAACAGGACGATCACGAGCAGGCCGAGGCGGCGCACGACGAGCGTCAGCACGCCGCCTCCTCGCTGCGAGCAGGGAGCATCAGGCGTCGGCGACCGTGACGGTGTTCCACACCTCGTCCTGCACGGGGCTGGCGACGTAGCCCTCGACGCCGGGCGCGAACGCCAGCGACGGGACGGGGCTGGCGATCGGGATCCCCGGCAGCAACGTCATGATCTGCTCGTTGATGTCCTGGTAGGTGCTCTCCTGCTCGGCCTCCGTGGTCACGGTGCGGGCCGCCGCCAGCGCCTCGAACAGGCCGGGGTCGGAGAAGCCCCACTCGTTCGTGGCGGCGCCGAAGAACACGCCGATGAAGTTGTCCGGGTCGTTGTAGTCGCCGGTCCAGCCCAGCAGGTGCAGCCCGTGGTTGGTCCCGCCCTGCACGGTGCCCAGGTAGTTCGGGGTCCACTGCTCGGCGACGGGCGTGGTGGTGATGCCCGCCGCGGTGAGCTGCTGGTTGATGGCGGAGTAGATCGTCTCCGGGTTGGGCATGTAGGGCCGCGAGACGCCCGTGGGGTAGTTGAAGGGGATGGTCAGGTTCGCCTGCCCCGCTTCGGTGAGCAGCTGCTTGGCCCTGGCCACGTCGTACTCGTAGGTGGTGACGCCCTCGTTCCAGCCGATGACGTTCTCCGGCATGAACTGCGTCGCCGGCTTCGTGCCCTCCGGCAGCGCGTTCTTGATGACGGCGTCCTTGTCGATGGCGTGGGCGATGGCCTGCCGGACCTTCAGGTCCCCCAGCGGGGGGTACGCCTGGTTGATGCCGAGGTAGAGGATGTTGAACGCGGGCCGGTTCTGCACCTGGAAGTCCGCCGACTTCAGCGTCTCCACGTCGGCCGGGGCGACGAGGTCGTACCCGTCGATGTCGCCGTTCTGCAGCGCCTGCCGGCGGGCGGTGCCGTCGCCGATGACGCGGACGACGGCGGTGGCGACCTTGGCCTTCTCGCCCCAGTAGTCGTCGTTGCGCTTGAGGGTGACCTGCTGGCCGCGTTCCCAGCCGGAGAAGGTGAACGGCCCGGTGCCGACGGGACCGGACGTCGCGTACTCGCTCTGGCGCGGGTCGGCGCCGTCGACGCCGTTGCCGCCGGCGGCCTCGACGGCCCCGGTCTCCTGCATCGCGAACGCGGGCAGGGTCAGCGAGGCCAGGAACCCGGCGAAGGGGGTGGTGAGGGTGACGGTGACGGTGCCGTCGGGGTTCGCCGTCGACCCGGCGTACAGGGAGGTCCCCAGCGCGGGGTCGTCGTTGGTCTTGAACCCGCGGAAGATGGAGCGGTAGTAGTACGCGAGGTCCTCGCCCTGGGCCAGGCCCCGCAGGTTGTACCAGCGCTCGAAGTTCGCGACGACGGCCGCGGCGTCGAAGGGCTTGCCGTTGGAGAACGTCACCCCCTCCTGGAGGGTGAACGTGTAGCTGAGGCCGTCCTCGGACGTCTCCCACTCCGTGGCCAGCGACGGCGCGAGCTCGGTCGTGCCGGGTTTCGTGGAGACGAGCCCCTCGAAGATCTGCCGGGTGACGCGGAAGGTCTCGCCGTCGGAGGCGAACACCGGGTCCAGCGAGTCGGGGTCGGCCGACCCGCCGAAGACGAAGGTGTCCCGCCCGCTGCCCGAGCTCTCGCCCCCGCCCTCGGGGTCGCGCTCGCTCTCCGCGCAGGCGGACAGCGTGGCCAGGCCCGCGGTCGCGACGGAGGCGACCGTGAACGCCCGGCGGGTGGGGTGGGCGGGGTCGCGGGGCGGGTGGTTCTCGGTGGGGGCCTGCACTGACATCGACGTCCTCGTTCCGGCGGTGGTCCTGACGGGTCCTGCTCGGCTGTGCGGAGGCTGACGCTAGGGGATCACCCCTGTCCACTCAACTCGCCTCGCGGACGACACGCAGTTGTAACTCAGGACCTCCCGGGTGAGGACTGCCTACCCAGAACCCCGGCGGGTGGGCAATCCGCCCGGTCGCACCGCGGCCGAGCGGGTGGCTCCGCGGAGCGCTGCCGCGCTCACCGCGGGGCGGTGCGGGCGCCGGTCAGGGCGAGGGCCACAGCTCCCGGCCGGCCGAGACGTCGGAGGCCATGCGCTCCAGCCACTCCCTCGCCTCGAGGGCGGCCAGGAGCTGGTCCTCCACCCCGGGTCCCTCGCCGGGGTCGACGGTCTCGGCCGGGGCCAGGCCCGGGACACCGGCCACGGCCGCGTGCAGCACCGCACCGGGGTCCAGCCGCAGCCCGCGCAGGAAACCCGCCACCTGCCGGCGGGCCTCCAGTTCCCCGTGGCCGACCTCGACGGCGGTCACGACGAGCGCCGCGATGCCGCTGCCGAGTTCGGCGCTCAACTGCTGCCTGCTCGTCACCGGACCACTGTGTCAGGTGCCTCCGACACCGGCCCGTCCTGGACGGCCAGGGCCACCCGGACGGCGTCCGCCGAGCGCCGGGCCGCGTCGCGCAGCGCCACCGGGTCCGGGCCGGCGGCGAGGATCTCGCGGGAGCTGGCGGCCAGGACCAGCCGGCGCGCGGACCCGAACACGCGCTGCAGGTCCGCGGCCGTGGCGCCCTGCGCCCCGACCCCCGGGGCCAGCAGCGGGCCGTTGACGGCGTCCAGGTCGATCCCGAGGTCGGTGACGGCGCTGCCGACGGTGGCCCCCACCACGAGGCCGACGTCGCCGAGCGGCGCCGCGCCGGCGTTGCGCTGCGCGGCGGCCTCGGCGACCGCGCGCGCCACCGGCCGCCCGTCGGCGCCGACGGCGTGCTGCACCGAGGCGCCCTCGGGGTTCGAGGTCAGCGCCAGGACGAAGACGCCCCGCCCGTGCCGGGCCGCGAGGTCCAGCACGGGCTGCAGCGAGCCGAACCCCAGGTACGGCGAGACCGTCACCGCGTCCCCGGCCAGCGGGGAGTCCCCGACGAACGCGTCGGCGTACCCGGCCATCGTGGAGCCGATGTCGCCGCGCTTGGCGTCGACGATCGTGAGCAGCCCGGCCTCGCGGGCGTCGGCGACGACCCGTTCGAGCGCCGCGACGCCGCGCGAGCCGTGCCGCTCGAAGAACGCGGCCTGCGGCTTGACGCAGGCCACGTGCCCGGCGAGGGCCTCGACGACGGTGCGCCCGAACCTCTCGACGCCGGCGGCGTCGTCGCCCAGGCCCCAGGCGGCCAGCAGCGGGGTGTGCGGGTCGATGCCCGCGCACAGCGGGCCGTGGGCGGCCGTCGCCGCCGCCAGCCGCCGCCCGAAGCGCCCCGTCGCGGGCCCCGTCGCCGTCCCCGTCGCCGTCGTCATGCCCGGAAGCCGTCCCAGGCCGCCTCCAGGCGGGCCGTGTGCTCCTGCAGCGGGGCGACGTTCAGGCCCTGCCCGTTGCGGTAGGCCTCGATGGCCTGGACCGCCGCGGCCAGTTCCTGGATCGTCGTGATGATGGGCGAGCCCACCGAGGTCGCCGCGGCGCGGATCTCGTAGCCGTCGGCGCGGGCCTGGTTGCCCGAGGGGGTGTTGACCACCATCGCGACCTCCCCGGCCGCGATGCGGCCGACGATCGTCAGCTCGCCGTCCTCGCTGGTGCCCTCGGAGTGCTTGCGCACCACCGTGGACGCGATGCCGTTGCGGCGCAGGACCTGCGCGGTGCCCTCGGTGGCCAGCAGGGTGAACCCGAGGTCGGCCAGGCGCTTGATCGGGAAGATCATCGCCCGCTTGTCGCGGTCGGCGACGGAGATGAACGCCGTCCCCGTGGTGGGCAGGCCCCCGTAGGCGGCGGTCTGCGACTTGCCGAACGCCGTCGGGAAGTCGACGTCGATGCCCATGACCTCACCGGTGGAGCGCATCTCCGGCCCGAGCAGGGAGTCGACGACCACGCCCTCGGCGGTGCGGAACCGCGCGAACGGCAGGACCGCCTCCTTGACCGACACCGGCGCGTCGGCCGGCAGCGCCCCGCCGTCGCCGCGCGCGGGCAGCAGGCCCTCGGCGCGCAGGTCGCGGATGGAGGTGCCGGCCATGAGCCGCGCCGCGGCCTTGGCCAGCGGCACCCCGGTCGCCTTGGAGACGAACGGGACGGTCCGCGAGGCGCGCGGGTTCGCCTCCAGCACGTAGAGGATGTCGGCGGCGAGGGCGAACTGGACGTTCAGCAGCCCGCGCACCCCGACCCCGCGGGCGATGGCCTCGGTGGCCTCCCGCACCCGCTGCAGCTCGGAGGCGCCCAGGGTGGGCGGGGGGATGACGCAGGCCGAGTCGCCGGAGTGGATCCCGGCCTCCTCGATGTGCTCCATGATCCCGCCCAGGTACATCTCCTCGCCGTCGAACAGCGCGTCGACGTCGATCTCCAGGCCGTTGTCGAGGAACTTGTCGACGAGCACGGGACGCTCGGCCGAGACCTCGGTCGCGGTCGCCATGTACTGCTCGAGGGTGGCCTCGTCGTAGACGATCTGCATGCCGCGCCCGCCGAGGACGTAGCTGGGGCGGACCAGGACGGGGTAGCCGATCTCGGAGGCGATGGCGCGGGCCCGCTCGAAGCTGGAGGCCGTCCCGTGCTTGGGGGCGATCAGGCCGGCGCGCTCGAGCACCTGCCCGAAGGCGCCGCGCTCCTCGGCCAGGTCGATGGCCTGCGGCGAGGTCCCGATGATCGGGACGCCCGCCTGCTCCAGCGCGGCCGCCAGGCCCAGCGGCGTCTGCCCGCCGAGCTGGACGATGACGCCGGCCACCGGGCCGCAGCGCGTCTCGGCGTGCACGACCTCCAGGACGTCCTCGAGGGTGAGCGGCTCGAAGTACAGCCGGTCGGAGGTGTCGTAGTCGGTGGAGACGGTCTCGGGGTTGCAGTTGACCATGACGGTCTCGAACCCGGCCTCGGCCAGCGCGAAGCTGGCGTGCACGCAGGAGTAGTCGAACTCGACGCCCTGGCCGATGCGGTTGGGGCCGGACCCCAGGATGATGATCGCCGGCTTCTCGCGCCCCCGGGTCTCGTCCTCGGAGTCGTAGGAGGAGTAGTGGTACGGCGTGCTGGCCGCGAACTCCGCCGCGCAGGTGTCGACCGTCTTGTAGACCGGGCGGACGCCGAGGGCGTGCCGGACGCCGCGGACCACGGCCTCCGGCAGGTGCCGCAGCTCCCCGATCTGGGCGTCGGAGAACCCGTGCCGCTTGGCGTGCCGCAGCAGCTCCGGGGTCAGGTCGTCGCTCTCGCGCACCTCGACCGCGATCTCGTCGATGAGGAACAGCTGGTCGAGGAACCAGGGGTCGATCCTCGTGGACTCGAACAGCTCGGCCGGGGTCGCGCCGGCGCGGATGGCCTGCATGACCAGGCCGATGCGCTCGTCGGTCGGCTGCTGGGCGCGGCGCAGCAGGTCCTCGCGGTCGCCCACCGGCCCGGCCCAGCTGAACTGCGCACCGCGCTTCTCGGTGCTGCGCAGCGCCTTCTGCAGGGCCTCGGTGAAGTTGCGGCCCAGCGCCATCGCCTCGCCGACGCTCTTCATCGTCGTGGTGAGGGTCGGGTCGGCGGCCGGGAACTTCTCGAACGCGAACCGCGGCACCTTGACCACGACGTAGTCGAGCGTGGGCTCGAAGCTGGCCGGGGTGACCTCGGTGATGTCGTTGCGGATCTCGTCGAGGGTGTACCCGACGGCCAGGCGCGCGGCGATCTTGGCGATGGGGAAACCCGTCGCCTTCGAGGCCAGCGCCGAGGACCGCGACACGCGCGGGTTCATCTCGATGACGATGATGCGGCCGTCGACCGGGTTCACCGCGAACTGGATGTTGCAGCCGCCGGTGTCCACGCCGACCTCGCGGATGACGGCGATGCCGATGTCGCGCATCCGCTGGTACTCGCGGTCGGTGAGCGTCATGGCCGGCGCGACGGTGATCGAGTCGCCGGTGTGGACGCCCATCGGGTCGAAGTTCTCGATCGAGCAGACGACCACGACGTTGTCGGCGCGGTCGCGCATGAGCTCGAGCTCGTACTCCTTCCAGCCGAGGATGGACTCCTCCAGCAGCACCTCGGTGACCGGGGAGTGGTGCAGCCCCTGGCCGGCGATGCGGCGCAGGTCGGTCTCGTCGTAGGCGAACCCGGACCCGAGCCCGCCCATGGTGAAGCTGGGGCGCACGACGACGGGGTACCCGAGGTCCCCGGCGGCGGCGAGGACCTCGTCCATCGAGTGGCACAGGTGCGACCTGGCCGACTCCGCGCCGCAGCGCTCGACGACGCCCTTGAACAGCAGGCGGTCCTCGCCGAGCTTGATGGCGTCGACGTCGGCGCCGATGAGCTCGGTGCCGTACCTGGCCAGCGCGCCGCTCTCGTACAGGGCGATCGCGGTGTTCAGCGCGGTCTGCCCGCCCAGGGTCGCCAGGACCGCGTCGGGGCGCTCCTTGGCGATGATGGCCTCGACCGTGGCCGGGGTGATCGGCTCGACGTAGGTGGCGTCGGCCATCTCCGGGTCGGTCATGATCGTCGCGGGGTTGGAGTTCACCAGGACCACGCGCAGGCCCTCGGCCTTGAGCACGCGGCAGGCCTGGGTGCCGGAGTAGTCGAACTCGGCGGCCTGGCCGATGACGATGGGGCCGGAGCCGATGACGAGGACCGACTTCAGGTCGGAGCGGCGGGGCATCAGGCGTCCTTCTCGGTCGTGTCGGTCTCGCCCTGGTCGTCGACGAGCTGCGCGGCGGGCGTGCCGCCCATGAGGTCGAGGAACCGGTCGAACAGGTAGGAGGCGTCGTGCGGACCGGCCGCCGCCTCGGGGTGGTACTGCACGGAGAACGCCGGCGTGTCCAGGCAGCGCAGGCCCTCCACGACGCCGTCGTTGAGGCCGACGTGGCTGACCTCGGCCCGGCCGTAGGGGGTGTCGCGGACCTCCCCGGCCGCGCCGTCGACGGCGAACCCGTGGTTGTGGGCGGTGACCTCGACCTTGCGGGTGGCCAGGTCCATGACGGGCTGGTTGATGCCGCGGTGGCCGTACTTCAGCTTGTACGTGCCGTAGCCCAGGGCCCGGCCGAGCAGCTGGTTGCCGTAGCAGATGCCGAAGAAGGGGATCTTCCGCTCCAGCACGCCCTGCAGGACCTCGATCTCGTGGGTCGCGGCGGCCGGGTCGCCGGGGCCGTTGGAGAAGAACACCCCGTCGGGGGCGGCGCCGTCCGGGCCGGAGGTGAGCACCTCCTCCAGCGTCGAGGTGGAGGGCACGACGGTGACCTCGATGCCGCGCTCGGCCAGGCGCTGCGGCGTCATCGACTTGATGCCCAGGTCGACGGCGGTCACGGAGAACCGCCGCTCCCCCACGGCCGGGACGACGTACCGCTCCTCGGTGCTGACGAGCGAGGCGAGGTCGGTGCCGACCATGTCGGGGGCGTCGCGGACGACGGCCAGCAGCTCCTCGGCGGGCCGGGCGGCGGCCTCGCCGGAGAACACGCCGACCTTCATGGCGCCGCGCTCGCGCAGGTGGCGGGTCAGGGCGCGGGTGTCGACCCCGCTGATCCCGACGACGCCCTGGGCGTCGAGCTCGTCGGCCAGGGAGCGCCGCGAGCGCCAGTTCGAGGGGATGCGGGCGGGGTCGCGCACGACGTACCCGGCGACCCAGATCCGGCCCGACTCGTCGTCCTCGTCGTTCCAGCCGGTGTTGCCCACGTGCGGGGCGGTCATGACGACGACCTGGCGGTGGTAGCTGGGGTCGGTGAGGGTCTCCTGGTAGCCGGTCATCCCGGTGGAGAACACGGCCTCGCCGACGGTCTGCCCGACGTGGCCGTAGGCCTGGCCGGGGAACGTGCGACCGTCCTCGAGGACGAGCACTGCGGGAACGCGCGCGCTCACTGGGCACCTCCGGTGTTCTTGTTCTTGTGGTTCCGCACGAGTTCCTCCACCTGCTCCGCGAACCTCGCCCCCTGCTCGGGGTGGCGCGGTTTGACTCCCGTGTCGACGATGCGCTCGCCGAGCTTCCAGCGCAGGACCAGCAGGCCCTTCTCCTTGCCCATCCACTTGCCGACCATGCCCGGCCCGTGGCCGACGCCGACGATGTCGGCGGTCGGGATCACGAACGACCGGGCCCCCTCGCGCAGCAGCCCCACGCCCTCGTCGAGGAAGCCCAGCGCGACGGCGCTGCGGGTCCCCAGGCCGTGGGCGGCGATGCGGTCGAGGGCGTTCTCGGCGTCCGTCGTGGACACGTACGTGCCCTCGACGGCGTCCCGCAGGCGCTTCCAGTCCTTCGACCCGACGGGCCGGGGGAACTCCTGCTTCTGCCGCAGCGCCCGGCCGCGGTAGCCCATGAACATCATCCGCCAGACCACCAGCAGGGCGATCACCAGCAGGGCGACGGCGATCCACCTCATGCGCTCACCAGTCCCGAGTCGAGCACGGTGGGCCGGCCGCGCAGGAACGTCGCGACGACCCTGCCGGGCAGTTCCGTCCCGCGGAACGGGGAGTTGCGCCCCGCCGTGGCCATGGCCTCGGGGTCGACCGTCCAGCGGGCGGCGGGGTCGACGAGCACGAGGTTCGCCGCCGAGCCCACGGCCAGCGGCTCGCCGTGCCCGGCGAGGCGGCCGATGCGGGCCGGGGCGTGCGACATGCGGTCGGCGAGGACGTCCCAGCCGATGAGGCCGGTGTCGACCATGGTGTGCTGCACGACGCTCAGCGCGGTCTCCAGCCCGGTCATGCCCATCGCCGCGGCGGACCACTCGCAGTCCTTGGCCTCGACCGGGTGCGGGGCGTGGTCGGTGGCGACGACGTCGATCGTCCCGTCGGCCAGGCCCTCGCGGACGGCCTCGACGTCGGCCTGCGTCCGCAGCGGCGGGTTGACCTTGTAGACGGGGTCGTAGCCGCGGACGAGCTCGTCGGTGAGCAGCAGGTGGTGGGGGGTGACCTCGGCGGTGACCTGGACGCCGCGGGCCTTGGCCCAGCGGACGATCTCGACCGAGCCGCGGGTGGACAGGTGGCACACGTGCAGCCGGGACCCGACGTGGTCGGCCAGCAGCACGTCGCGGGCGATGATCGCCTCCTCGGCCACGCTGGGCCAGCCCCGCAGGCCGAGGACCGCGCTCACGGTGCCCTCGTTCATCTGCGCCCCCTCGGTCAGGCGCGGTTCCTGGGCGTGCTGGGCGATGACGCCGTCGAACGCCTTGACGTACTCCAGCGCCCGGCGCATCAGCACGGCGTCGGACACGCAGTGCCCGTCGTCGGAGAAGACGCGCACGCCGGCCCGGGAGTCGGCCATCGCGCCGAGCTCGGCGAGCTGCTGACCGGCCAGGCCCACGGTGACGGCGCCGACGGGCCGCACGTCGGCCCAGCCGGCCTCCTCGCCCAGGCGCTGGACCTGCTCGACGACGCCGGCGGTGTCGGCGACGGGGAAGGTGTTGGCCATGGCGAACACCGCGGTGTAGCCGCCGCGGGCGGCCGAGCGGGTGCCGGACTCGACGGTCTCGGCGTCCTCGCGGCCGGGTTCGCGCAGGTGGGTGTGCAGGTCGACCAGGCCCGGCAGGGCGTGCAGGCCGCGCCCGTCGTGGACGGTGGCGCCCTCGGCGCTCAGCCCCGGGCCCACCGCGGCGATGACGCCGTCGCGCAGCAGCAGGTCGGTGGCCTCGCCGCCGAGCGGCCTGACGTTCCGGACGATCGTGGTGTTCGCGGTGGTGTTCACGCGTCCCCTCCCGGGAGCTCGCCGGCCAGCAACAGGTACAGGACCGCCATCCGCACCGCGACGCCGTTGCCGACCTGCTCGACGATGGTCGAGCGGGCCGAGTCGGCGGCGTCGGCGGAGATCTCCAGGCCGCGGTTCATCGGGCCGGGGTGCATGACGATCGCGTGGTCGGGCAGGAGCCCCAGCCGCTCGCGGCCCAGGCCGTACCGGCGGCTGTACTCGCGCGCGGAGGGGAAGAAGGAGCCCTTGGAGGCGTCCATCCGCTCGGCCTGCACGCGCAGCATCATCACCGCGTCCGGCGCGACCGCCGCGAGGGTCGCGTCGAGGTCGTGGGAGGACGCGCACGGCCAGTCCCCGACCCCGACGGGCAGCAGCGTCGGCGGGGCGACGAGGGTGACCTGCGCGCCGAGGGTGTGCAGCAGCAGGACGTTGGAGCGCGCGACCCGCGAGTGCAGGACGTCGCCGACGACGACGACCTTCGCGCCGCGCAGGTCCCCCGTCCCCCCCTTGAGGTGGCGGCGCATCGTGTAGGCGTCCAGGAGCGCCTGGGTGGGGTGCTCGTGGGTGCCGTCGCCGGCGTTGACGACGGCGCCGCGCGTCCAGCCGGCGTGCGCGAGCCGGTGCGGGGCCCCGGAGGAGCCGTGCCGCACGACGACGGCGTCGGCGCCCATGGCCTCCAGGGTCAGCGCGGTGTCCTTCAGGCTCTCGCCCTTGGAGACGCTGGAGCCCTTGGCGGAGAAGTTGATGACGTCGGCCGACAGCCGCTTGGCGGCGGCCTCGAAGGACGTGCGGGTGCGGGTGGAGTCCTCGAAGAAGAGGTTGACGACCGTGCGCCCGCGCAGGGTCGGCAGCTTCTTGATCTCCCGGCGCTGGGTGGCGGCCATCTCCTCGGCGACGTCGAGGACGCGCACGGCGCCGTCGCGGTCGAGGTCGGCGGCCGAGAGCAGGTGGCGCATCACGCGGCGCCCCCCGCGGTCGGCTGGGTGATGAGGACGGCGTCGCGGCCGTCGAGCTCCTCGAGCAGGACGCTGACGCGCTCGGCGCTGGAGGTGGGCAGGTTCTTGCCGACGTGGTCGGCGCGGATGGGCAGCTCGCGGTGGCCGCGGTCGACCAGGACGGCCAGCCGCACCGCGCGGGGGCGGCCCAGGTCGCTCAGGGCGTCGAGGGCGGCGCGGATGGTGCGCCCGGAGTACAGGACGTCGTCGACCAGGACCACGACCTTGTCGTCGATGCCGCCGGCCGGCAGCGTCGTGGGCAGCAGCTCGCGGGTGGGGTGCCGGCGCAGGTCGTCGCGGTACATCGTGACGTCGAGCGAACCGGTGGGCACGCTCGTGCCCTCGACCTCGGCGAGCCGAGCGGCCAGGCGCCGGGCCAGCGGGACCCCGCGGGTGGGGACGCCCAGCAGGACGAGGTCCTGCGGGCCCTTGTTGGACTCCAGCAGCTCGTGCGCGATGCGCGTCACGGCGCGGGCGATGTCGGCACCCTCGAGGAGCACCCTCGCGGACTGGTCCGGGGCAGCGTTCACTGCGGACCTCCTTCCCCGCCTCACGGGACGGATCCTTAAAGGACGTCTTCACCAGCTCCCCGCGGGACGCGCCCGCGGGTCGGTGGCCACCGGCGACCCTACAGGAGCACGCTGGGCCGACCGCCGCGGGTCGGACGCCGCCCGCAGCGCTGTCGTTGTGAGATCAAACGCTCACACGGAGTAACGGCGATCGTGCCGAGAGAGTGGTGATTCCAGAGAACGGGGTGTGAAACGGCAGGTCAGCTTGACGAAGACGTTCACGCTCCGTGACGATTCTCGTATGGCATCGGACTACTCCCGCGCACTCGGATCGCGTCTTCGCGCCATCCGTACCCAACAGGGGCTGTCCCTGCACGGCGTCGAAGAGAAGTCCGAGGGACGGTGGAAGGCCGTCGTCGTCGGGTCCTACGAACGCGGCGACCGTGCGGTGACCGTCCAGCGACTGGCTGAACTGGCGGACTTCTACGGGGTCCCCGTCTCCGCCCTGCTCCCCGAAGGCGCCCCGCAGGGCAGCTCCGAGCCGCCGCCGCGGCTCGTGCTCGACCTCGAGCGCCTCCAGGAGGTGCCCGCCGAGAAGGCCGGCCCCCTCGACCGCTACGCCAAGACCATCCAGTCCCAGCGCGGCGACTACAACGGCCGGGTCCTGTCGATCCGCGCCGACGACCTGCGCACCCTCGCCGTCATCTACGACGTCCCCGCGACGACGCTGTGCGACGAGTTCATCGCCTGGGGCGTGCTGAACGCCGACGCCCGCCGCGCCGTCGAGCACGGCTGACCCCCGACCGTCACCACGGCCCGGTCCCCCTCGCGGGGCCGGGCCGTTCTGCTGCCTGGCACCGGCGGCGGCCGCCGGGAACGCGCCGGCCCCCCGTCCCCGGGGAGGGGGCGGGGGGCCGGCGGGGGCACGCGGCGCGCGGGCTCAGGCGGAGAGGGTCTCCTTGAGCTCCGCGATCCGGGCGAGGAGCCCGTTGACGAACTTGGGCGACTCGTCGGTCGACAGCTCCTGGGCGATCTCCACGGCCTCGCTGACGGCCACGTGGTCGGGCACGTCCGCGGCGTGCAGGACCTCCCACACGCCGATGCGCAGGATCGCGCGGTCGACGGCCGGCATGCGGTCCACGGTCCAGCCCATCGAGTACGTCGAGAGCACCTCGTCGATGCGCTCCACGTGCGCGACGACCCCCTCGACGAGGGTGACGGCGTACTCACCCACGGGCGGGTCGGCGCGCTGGATCTTGTCCCGCAGGACGTCGAGCGGGGCGAGGCCGCGCTGGTCGGCCTCGAAGAGGACCTCCAGCGCGCGCTTGCGCGCCTTGCGGCGGGCGGCCATCAGTCGTTGACGCGACCGAGGTAGTCGCCCGTGCGGGTGTCCACCTTGACCTTCGTGCCGGTCTCGAGGAAGAGCGGGACCTGGATCTCGTAGCCCGTCTCGACCGTCGCCGGCTTGGTGCCGCCGGTGGAGCGGTCGCCCTGCAGGCCCGGCTCGGTGTACGTGATCTCCAGCACGACCGAGGTCGGCAGCTCCACGTACAGCGGCGTGCCCTCGTGGGTGGCGACGATGGCCTCGGTGCTCTCGAGCATGTAGTTGGCCGCGTCGCCGACGGTCGCGGCGCTGATGTGGATCTGGTCGTAGGTGGCGGAGTCCATGAAGACGAAGTCCTCGCCGTCCTTGTACAGGAACTGCATGTCGCGCTTGTCGACCGTCGCGGTGTCGACCTTGCTGCCGGCGTTGAACGTCCGGTCGACGACCTTGCCGGACAGGACGTTCTTCAGCTTCGTCCGGACGAAGGCACCGCCCTTGCCGGGCTTCACGTGCTGGAACTCGACCACCGACCAGAGGTTGCCGTCGAGGTTCAGCACGGTGCCGTTCTTCAGGTCGTTCGTCGATGCCACGTCGTCTCTCAGTCCGTCTCGGTGCGTCAGTCACCCGCCGACCGGGACCGGACGCGGGTAGGGCGACCTCATCTTACCGGCGCAGCGGCGGCGCGGCCGTGCGCAGGGGCGGCGCACGGGGACGCGGGACCGCTGCGTTGCGCCGGACGGTGGAGAGCGGCGCGCACACGGGTGGCCCTGCGCCGGGACGCTCAGCGGCGGGCGCGCGCGGTCCGATGCCCCCGTGGACAGCACTGGACAGCAGCAGGCCCACCGGACGCGAAGGAGGTCGTGGATGCCCGAGCACCGCCCCCACCGGGCGTCGCACCGCCGCCCCCGGCGCGTCGCGGCCCTCGGCGCCGGCCTCGCGGCGGTCCTGGCGCTCCTGGCCGTCCCCGCCGCCCGGGACGCGCGCGCCGACCACGCCACCGACCGGTTGCGGGAGCAGCTGGGACGCGTCGTCGCGGCCGAGGCCGCGTTCGCCGAGGCCCACGGCTCCTTCTCCGCCTCGCTGGACGAGCTCGGGGTCACCGGGGCGCGCGCGGAGCTGGCGATCGTCAGCGCCGGGCCCGACGGGTACTGCGCCGGCGCCTACGACGGGCGGACCCGGACGGCGCTGTTCTACTCCCCGGCCGGCGGGTTCAGCCCGCGGGCCTGCTCGTGACCGCCGGGGCCGCGCGGTCGGTGGTCCGACCGGGTGGGACGACTGGACCACGGGCGCGGGGGCGCCGATGCCCCGCAGGACGACTCAGGAGGACAGCGTGACCGACGACGCGGCGCAGCGCCGACCCCAGACCGCCCCGACGCTCGGCGGCGGGTACCTCGAGTCCGCGGTGCCCCGCGGCCGGCACCGGGTCGAGGACCCCGGGCCCGAGCCCGCCGAGTACCTGCTGCCCGCCGCGCCGACGCCCGGCCTGGCGCCCGAGCCCCGGGTCGAGCCCCGGGTCGAGCCCCGGGTCGCGCCGCCGCCCGCGCCCCGGCCGGCCCCCGAGGCCCCCGCCGCTGAGGTCCCCGCCGTCGCGCCGCCCCGCCCGCGGCCGGCCGCGCCGGCGCCCGAGAGCTTCTACGGGCCCTCCGCCGCGCGCCCCGCCTTCAACCCGGGCAACGCCAGCCCGTTCCACGTCCCGCGCACCGAGGCCGTCCCGCGGCGCGCGGGCCGCAACCCGGTCAGGACGCTCCTGACGTGGGCGACGGTGCTCGTGGTCGGCGCCATCGGCGTCAAGCACGGCTACCCGGTGGCCCAGGACCTCCTGCACGCGAAGGAGATCGAGGCGGTGACCCAGGACCTGCGGAACGTCGCGGCGGGCCAGGAGTCCTACCGGAAGCTCAACGGCGTCTACGGCACCGACTTCGCCGCCCTCAGCATGCCGAAGACGGTCAACGCCGTCACCGTGGTCTCGGCCACCGCGACGACGTACTGCCTGAAGGGGACCGCCCTCACCGGCGGCGTCGTGCTCTACCTGTCGACCGGCCGGGAGGTCGGCGACCGGCCCTGCGGGTGAGGCCGCCGCTCAGTCCCGGCTGATCTCCGCGTAGGCGGCCTGCAGCATCGCCGGGTCCGGGCCCTCCAGCCGGGACGGGCGCCCGATGCCGTCGAGGACCACGAACCGCAGCAGCGCGCCGCGGGACTTCTTGTCCCGCTTCATCGCGTCGAGCAGCTGCGGCCAGCGGTCCCCGCGGTACGTCGTCGGCAGCCCCAGGGACTCCAGCACGGCGCGGTGCCGGTCGGCGTCGGCGTCGGAGAGCCGGCCCGCCATCCGCGCGAGCTCGGCGACGTACACGAGGCCGACGCTGACGGCCGCGCCGTGGCGCCACTGGTACTTCTCGACCAGCTCCACGGCGTGGGCGAAGGTGTGCCCGTAGTTCAGGATCTCCCGCAGGTCGGACTCCTTGAGGTCCTCCCCCACGACACGCGCCTTGACCCGCACGGCGCGCTCGACGAGCTCGGACAGCACCGGCGAGCGCGGGTCGGTCGCCGCCTCCACGTCGGTCTCGACGAGCTCGAGGATGCGGGGGTCGGCGATGAACCCGCACTTCACGACCTCGGCCAGCCCGGCGCGCAGGTCGTGCGGCGGCAGGGTGTCCAGGGCGTCCAGGTCGCACAGCACCCCCGCCGGCGGGTGGAAGGACCCCACGAGGTTCTTCCCCTCGGCGGTGTTGATGCCCGTCTTGCCCCCGACCGCGGCGTCGACCATCGCCAGCAGCGTCGTGGGGACGTGGACGACGCGGACCCCTCGCAGCCAGGTCGCGGCGACGAACCCCGCCAGGTCGGTCACCGCTCCCCCGCCGACCCCGACGACGGCGTCGGAACGGGTGAAGTCGGACTGGCCCAGGACCGTCCAGCAGAACGCCGCGACCTCCGCGGACTTGGCCTCCTCGCCGTCGGGGACCTCGGCGAGGATCGCCTGCAGCCCCTGCGCGACGAGGTCGTCGCGCACGGCCTCGCCGGTGGAGCGCAGCGCCCGCGGGTGCACCACGAGGACCTTGGCGACCTTCGGGCCCAGCAGGTCGCGCAGCTCCCCCAGCAGGCCGCGGCCGATGAGGACGTCGTACGGGGCGTCGCCCTCGACGGTGATGCGGACGGTGTCGGTGCTCATCGGTCCTCCGGCTCGAGCGGTCCGCCGTCGGTCTGGCTCACCGCCGGCACGGCCTCGAGGATGTCACGGACCACCTCGTCCACGGTCCGCCCGTCCACTGGGAGGGTCGTCGTCGCCACGTCGGTGAAGACCGCGCGCCGCGCCCCGTGGAGGTCCTCCAGGTCGGGGCGCGCGAGCAGCGGGCGATCGACGTCCCCGGCGGTCCTGCGCCGGAACTCGGCGTAGGAGACGTCCAGGTGGACGACGGTGTGCCCCGCGAGGCGTTCGCGCGTGCGAGCTCGCCCGCACGCCCCACCCCCCAGGGAGACGACCCGTTCCGGTCCGTCGAGGAGGCGGGCGACGACGTCTTCCTCGAGGTCGCGAAAGGCCGCTTCACCGTCGGTGCTGAAGACTTCCGCGATGGAACGGCCTGCGGCGTGGACGATCTCCTCGTCGGCGTCGACGAAGGCCGTCCCCAGGTGGTGAGCTAGTTGACGACCGGTGGTCGTCTTCCCCGCGCCCATGAACCCGACGAGGACGATCACGGGCGGGCTCCTCGGTCGACGACAGGCACCCTGCGATCGTAGGTGCCCCGCTCACGACGAAGGCCCGCACCCTCGACGGGTGCGGGCCTGTGCCGGGACGATCGTCAGCGCACCTCGGTGACGCGTCCGGTCGCCCAGCGGAAGTCCAGGGTGCGTCCCTGGAAGTTCTGGCGGACACCCCCGGGGACGGCGTACTCGTCGCTGGTCGGGTACCCGAGGTACCCGAACTCCCAGCCGGTGGACGCCCAGGCGTCGCGGATCGCGCCCTCCACGACGTGGGCTCCGGTGGTCGGGCTCCAGTAGATCGCGCCACGTTCGAACGCGGCGAAGGCCCCACCGGGGAGGCGTACCTCGTTCGTGACCGGGTACCCGAGGCGACCGTTCTCCCAGCCCGTGCGGCCGTACGCCTCGAGGATGGCGCCGCGCAGCGCGTGCGCCCCGGTGGCCGGCGACCAGTACATCGACCCGTTCTGGAAGCGCTGGAGGACGCCCCCGCGCAGCGGGATCTCCTCGGTGGTCGGGTAGCCGAGGAAGACGTCGGCGCGGGTGCGGGAGTCCAGCGCGGCGGCCGTGTTCTCCGCGGCGATCATGGCGTCGAACTCCGCGCCGATCGCGCCCGCGACGACCTGCGCGCCGGTGGTCGGGCTCCAGAAGACGGTGCCGCGCTCGAAGCGGCTCACGGCACCGCCAGCCGCGGGCAGGCGGTCGATGGTCTTGAGCTCGTTCGTCAGCGGCCAGCCGAGGGTGCCCTTCTCCGCCCCCAGGGCGTCGTAACGAGCGAGGATGGAACCACCGACGACCACCCTGGCGCCGTCACGCGTGTAGGTCACGAAACCCGGCACGCGGCTGACGCTGTCGGCGTCGCTCACCGCCGCGACCGCGGCGGCCACGTCGAGCAGTCCGCTACCGCGACCGGAGCCCGCGTAGGCGGTGCGGGAGGTGGACCGCAGCACCTGCTGCACCTGCGCCGGGCTCGCCGTCGGGACGATCGAGGTGATCAGGGCCACCGCACCGCTGACCTGAGCCGCTGCGAAGGAGGACCCGGTGACCAGGGACAGGTCGGCCCCGGAGGCGCTGACCCCGGCGCGCAGCTTCGAACCGGGCGCGTTGAGGTCGACGTGGTTCCCCGTGGTGGCGGCGAGGACGTCCCCGGTCGCCGTGCTCGTGACCGCGATCGCGTCGGGGTAGGCCGCCGGGTAGTTGGTCATGTCGTCGCAGTTGGCGACCTCGGGAACCTGGCCGGTGTCGCAGGCGACGTTGCTGTTGCCCGCGGCGGCGACGACCGTCACCCCCCGGCTGGTGGCGTACTGCACGGCCGCCTGCTCGACGGCGCTGGCCCCTGTCCCGCTCACCGAGACGTTGACGACGTCGGCGCCCCGGTCGACGGCGGCGATGAGGCCGTTGGCGATCGACGACGTCGTGCACACCGCGTCGTCTCCGCAGACGCGGACCGGGAGGATGCTGGCCTCCGGTGCGACACCGGCTGCGGCGACCCCGTTGTTCAGGCCACCCGCGATGAGGCTGGCGACGCTGGTGCCGTGGGTGCCGATCTCCTTGCCCGCGGCGACGTCGACCTGAGCGAGCACGTGCCCGCGCAGCTCGGGGTACCCGGCGGCGACCCCGGTGTCCAGCACCGCGACGACCTGCCCCTGCCCGCGGGTGCGGTTCCAGGCGGTGAACGCCCCCGTGGTGCGGAGGTGGGTGGCCTGGGCGAGGAGCGGGTCGTTGGTGCGCGGCACGGTCGGGTCGCCGGCCGGGGTCCGGGTGCGCGGCACCGAGTAGGTGACCACCCGGGAGTCGGCCCGGATGCCGGCCAGCAGGGCCTCGTTCTGGGCCTCCTGCGTCACGGTCTCGGTGGCGGCGGCCGCGGTCTGCACCGTGACCGACAACGTGCCGTCGATGGCGCGGCGCAGGACGTCGTAGGACGCCTTCTCGGTCTGGGCCGTGGTGGTGTCGGCGGCGTTCGCGCCCACCGCGAGCGGGCCGCTCACGGCGGCCACGCCCACGCTGAGGAACGCCACGGCGCGGGCGAACGTCTTGCGACTGGTCACTCTTGCTCCGGTGTCTCGCGGACCGGCACCAGGGCCGGTTCGGGGTCTGAGGGGCTGGGCGGGTCCGCGTCAGCGGACGGCGGCGTCACCGAGGTAGACGACGTTGTCGGTGCTGTTCAGGGCGTTGCGCGCCGAGGAGGTCGACACGACCTTGAGGTTGTCCACGCCGGCGACGGGCACGTCGAACACGGCCGAGGAACCCGCCGTGACCGTGCGGGAGGACAGCAGCTTCTCGTCGCCGTAGACGTCGATCGTGACCCGCAGCCCCGAGGCGTTGCCGTCCAGCAGCCCGGCGGTCGCGGTGAACTGCGTGAACTTGCCCTGCAGCCGCCAGGTCCGGTACTCGGAGTTGCGCGGGTCGGTGTCGAAGGACGCCGCCCGGGGGTAGAAGACGCCGTCGATCGTGGCGTGGTCGGACAGGAACCGGGCGTTGCCCGTGGGCCAGGGCAGCTGGTCCAGGTAGGTCCGCGGGCTGACCCCGCAGGAGGTCCGCAGGCGGGCGTCGTCGGACAGCGTGGTGGGTCCGCCGACCGCCTCGAGCACGTGCACGTTGAGGGCCTCGATGGTGAGGTTGACCGACTGCGGGACGCACGTGGGCGGGGTCAGGAGGACGGGAGCTCCGTGCCGGCCGGCGTAGGCGCCACCGGTGATGGCGTCGGCCCAGGCGAGACCGGAGACCATCACCGCGCGGTCGGTGTCCCGCGCGGTGAAGTACGCCCGGGCCACGGCGGCGGACGTCTCGTAGCGGTCGGCTCCCTCGATGCGGCGCACCGAGGTACCGGCCGGCGCGGCGGCGCGGACCTGCTCCAGGACGGCCGCCGAGACGGCCTTGTCGGAACCGAGGACGGTGACGTCGTAGCCGCCCGCGAGGGGGACGAGGTCCTTCAGCGCCTGCACCGTGGCGGCGGGCAGCCCGTCGCGGCCGGTCAGCAGCATCGGGGCGTGGACCTTGGCCGCGGCGGCCGAGCCGGCGAGGGCGTCGGGGTAGTTGTCGCCGGTGGCGATGACGATGTGCGCGGCCCCCGAGGGGTACGCGAAGCGGGCCAGCGCCGCAGCGGTCTCGAAGCGGTCCGCGCCCTGGACGCGCTGCAGGCGCGCCCGGGTGTTCTGCTGCAGCCACGTCATGGCCTCGGCGCTCACCGAGTTCTCCCCGCCCACGACGACGATCTCCTCGTGGTACGTGAGGCGGTCGCGCACCTCCGCGGTGATCTGCCCCTTGGGCACGAGGTAGATGTTGTCGTACCCCGCGCCGGCGACGGCCGCGGCCGTGAGGCCGTCGGGGAAGTTCTCGCCCGTGACCAGGTACGCGCGGCCCGCATCGCGCGGGGAGTCCTCCAGGACCAGCGACGTGAGGTAGCGGTCGGTGCCGAAGGTCTGGTGGGCACGGATCGGGGTGGCCACCGCCGGCGCCGCGACCGCGACGACGGCCGAGGCCGTGAGCGCCGCCGCAGCGGCCCGGCTCCACCGCGAACGGCGGGTCGAACGGGACATCTGGTGCCTCCAGGGCAGGGTCGGTCGAGGACGGTGGCGGTGTGGCGCTGACGTCAGAACGTGACGCCGTCGGTCTCGGCCGAGCCGACCGCTCCGTAGTAGGTGACGTTCTTGGCGTCGGTGAAGTAGGCCGGGCCTTCCGGCAGGCCCGCGGCCTGGAACCCGACGAAGGTGAGGGGAGTGCCCTCGACCGCCTCGCCGATCTTCAGCAGGATCGACGGCCCGCGGTTGACCTGGACGTAGACCTGCTTGGAGTTGACGACCCCCACGACGCGCACAGTTCCCGTGGTGCGGCCCATGGCAGCATCGGGGACGGCGCTGCCGGCGGGCACCACCCACCCCTGCGGCACCCCGCGGTTGGAGGTGATCCAGGCTCCGCCGGTGACCTCACGCTGGAACGTGATGTCCGCGGGGTACAGCACGTCACCTTCGTCGATCTGGACGCCGTAGGACTGACCGACCGCCGACGGCGCCATGGTGAAGTTCCCGTCGGACGGGTGCTCGGCGTCGGTGCCCGTGTAGGTGTAGACGGACATGTCCCACGCGGGCGCGGTGGACCGCGACGGCGTCGGGGTCACGGGAGCCGGGGGCGTCGTCGAGGTCGCGACGGGTGCCTTGGCCCCGCCCGAGCCGGACGGCGCCTTCGTCGTGGGGACTGCGGCCGAGCTGGTCGCGGTGCCGGTGGACCCGCTCCTGCCCCCTCCGCTGGACACGGCGCCGGTGCTGACCGCCGACGCGGACGTCGCCGCGGTGGTCGCCGCTTCGGACGTGGCGGTGGTGTCCACCACTGCTTCCGCGGCACCGGACGCAGCGGCGAAGACCTCGCGGCCGCTCAGGGCGTCGAGGACGGCCGGGTCGGACGTCACCTGCGGGGAACTGCTGGACCTCGAGGTGCTGCCCGACGCCCCCAGCGCCGACGCGTCGGCGGACGGTGCGCTGCCGAGCCACAGGAAACCCGCGGCGCCACCGGCGATGACCGCGACGCCCGCCGCGGCGAAGAGCAGGCTCCGGACGGGACGACGACCGGCGGTCGTGAGGTCGTCGAAGACGGGGAGGTCCGCGCCCAGGCCGTCCTCGGGTTCTTGAGAGAACAGGCTGCTCATCAGCTCGCGTCCCCGCTCGTGGTGTCGGTGGTGGTCTGGTCGCGCACGACGTAGATGACGCCCTCGATCTGCGTCGTGAGGCCGGTACCAGCGGTCGTCGCGCCCGTGGAGAGAGTCACGTCGTCGAGCAGCAGGAACCGGTCCAGGTCGGTCTGGATCTGCTTGACGAACAGTTCCGTCGCGGCGAAGGAGCCCTGGATGCCGATCGTGACGGGGATGTCGACGACCGTGGGGCCGGACGCCGTCGTGTCGGCCGTCGCCTCGGCACCGCCGTGCAGCGCGGGCGTCCCGGGCGTGACGGACGTCAGGGTGACGCCGGCGCTGGCCGCGGACGCCGTGAACTGACGCAGCAACTGCGGCACCTCCGCCTCCGCCGGCAGGGTGGCCGTGATGGCGGCGAGTTCGGCCTTGCGCTCGTCGAGCGTGGCGAAGTCGGCCTCCAGCTGCTCGGTCTTCAGCGCGATCTGCTCGTTCTGCTGCGCGACCTGCGCGGCCTGCGTCG
Organism: Kineococcus rugosus; assembly: GCF_050871975.1. Taxonomy (NCBI): domain Bacteria; kingdom Bacillati; phylum Actinomycetota; class Actinomycetes; order Kineosporiales; family Kineosporiaceae; genus Kineococcus; species Kineococcus rugosus. Next base: position 57,533 of record NZ_JBJLSJ010000001.1, read on the forward strand.
CCAGGTCGGCGGCTTCGGCGCGCTGCGGCGCGATCACCAGGAAGTAGCTGGCGATCAGGACGAGCACCGCGAGGACGCCGGCGCCGCCGATCCAGACGGTGTTGGGTGAACGGGTCATCTCGTCGAACCTCCTGTCGTCTCGCGGGTCACTGCGCCGAGAGCAGCGCGTCGTCGGTGAGGGTGGCGGTGGCCGAGAACGTCACGATCCCGGTGGCGGGGTCGAGCGCGGAGGTCGTCAGCCGCACGTCGGCCAGCTCGGGCAGCGCCGCCGCCTGGTCCATCCAGGTCGCCACCTCGCCCTGGTCCCGGGTCTGGCCCGTGAGCGAGACCGCGCCGATCCCCGCGACCGCCAAGGGGTCCGCCGTCGCCGCGGTCGCCGCGGCGCCGTCGGTGGTGGTGGTGGTCGACGATTCCGTCCCGGCCACCGTCGTCTGCAGCGCGGTGAACGTGGTCCCCGCCGGCGCGGTGCCCGCCAGCCGGTCCAGCAGCGCGTACACCGGCACGTCGGAGGCGGTGACCTCGCGCTGGACCTCCTGCGCGCTCTGCAGCTGGGCGAGGACGGTCGGGACCTCGGCGTACGCGCGCTGCTCGGTCTGGAGCTGCAGCGTGCGCTGCTGCTCGTCAGCCAGCGCCTCGGTGGCGGCGTCGACGTGACCGGCGGTGAGGACGCACGCCGCTCCCGCGACGGCGAGGACGCCGAGCAGCCCGGCCGCCAGGCCCACCTTGAGGACGCGGCCGTCGCGGGCCTGGCCGGCCTCGGCGGGCAGCAGGTCCACCCGGGCCACGACGTTCCGCGTCGACAGGACGTGCTGGGTGTCGAGGCTCATGAGATCACTCCGAGGGCGAGGCCGACGGGGACTGCCGCCAGCGGTTGGATCGCGGCGAGCTGGTCCTCGTCCAGGCCGGTGCGCCCGAGCCGGACCCGGCCCAGGACGTCGCCGGTGTCGACGGGTTTGCGCGTCACCTGCTGCAGGTGGGGGGCGATGCCGTCGAGCAGCGAGCCGCCACCGGAGACGAGGATGCGCTCGACGGGGAACTGCGGGTTCGAGGCGCCGTAGTAGTCCAGCGAGCTGCGGACCTCGTCGACGAAGACCTCGCGCATGAGCTGGAGCGCCGAGGTGGCGAGCTCGCGCTCCTCGGGGGTCAGCTGCTCATCGGTACCGCGCTTCACGGCCTCGGCCAGGGCGGCGGGCACCCCGAGGCGTTCCGCGATCGCGTCGGTGACGTCCTGCCCACCGGACAGCAGGACGCGGACGAAGCGCGGGACCCCGCCGGAGTGGATGACCAGGTTGGAGACGCGGGCCCCGATGTCGAGGAGGGCCTCGGTCCCGACATCGCTGTGCGGCCGGCCGGTCCCGCGCAGCACGGCGAAGGAGGTGAGGTCGACGGAGGTCACCCGCAGCCCGGCGGCCTGGACGGCCGTCACGTTCGACATGACGGTGTCCTTGGCCGCGGCCACCAGGAGGCCGCGCAGCTGACGCCCCTCAGGGCCCTGCAGCTCCTCGGTCACGTGGAAGTCGAGGACCGCGTCCTCGACCGCCATGGGCAGGAACTCCTGGACCTGGAGCGGCAGGGAGACCTTGAGCTCCGAGCGCGTCATCCACGGGAGGTCGAGCTGTCGGACGACCACCCGCTGGTTCGCGACCCCGAGGGCGACCCGCTTCTCGCGGAAACCGCTGCCCTTCCAGAGCGCCTTGAGCGCGTCGACGACGACGGCCTGGTCGATGACCTCACCGTCGCGGACGGCACCCTCGGGAAGGGCGACCTGCCCGAACTTCTCGAGCGTGATGCCGTCGCGGCCGTAGGACAGCTCGGCGGCGCGGACGCCCGAGGTGCCGATGTCGAGACCGACGGCGTTCCGTCCGGGCACGACGCCTCCTTCGTGAGTGTGGGCGGGTTCCGGTGCGGACCCTGTTTGGTGATCGGGATGGGACGGGCGGCACTTGAGGGCCGAGCCCCGGGGAGCTCGGAGGTTCAGGCGGGAAGGCCGACGAGGCCGAGGTACCAGCCGGCGATCGGCTGGGCCACGAAGAGGGCCAGGAGCGCGCCGGCGAGCATCGACGGGCCGAACGGCATCTTGGACTTCCGGCCCGCCGAGGTGAACAACACCATCGGCACGGCGACGAAGCCGCCCAGGAGGAACGCCAGGAACGCGCCGACGGCGAGGGCGTCCCAGCCCCACCACGCCAGGTACAGGCCGAGGACGCCGGCCAGCTTCACGTCCCCCAGCCCCATCCCACCGGGTTTCACGACGACGATGACGACGTAGAGGAAGAACAGGGCCATGCCGCCGACGACCGCGCGCAGCAGGGCGCCCCAGTCCCCCGTGCCGGCGCTGGCGACCGTGAGCAGCACCAGCGCGGCCCCGTATGACGGCAGCACGATGGCGTCCGGCAGCCGGCGCACGTCGAGGTCGATGAGCGTCAGCGGTACGGTGATGCCCACCAGGTAGAGGTACGCGGGTAGCGCCCACGTGAGGCCCACGTGCGCGGTCACCGCGGCGAACAGGAGTCCCGTCGTGAGCTCCACCAGTGGATAGCGGACGCTGATCGGCGCTGCGCAGTCGCGGCACCGCCCGCGCAGCAGGAGCCAGGAGAGGACCGGCACGTTGTCCCGACGCCGCACCTCGTGGCCGCAGCCCGGGCAGCGGCTGGCGGGCCGGACGACCGAGAGCCCGAGGGGGACACGGTGGACGACCACGTTGAGGAAGGAGCCCACCAGAACCCCGAGCAGGCCGGCGGCCAGGACGACCCCGGTCACGGGGTGCTCACCCGGTTCACCTCGCGGGTGTTGCTCACCCCGGGGATGACAACGTCGTTCTTGGCGTTCCACTTCTGGGCTGCGCCGCCGTTGCACGTCCTCGAGACGATCGTCGAGAAGTCAGTGCTCCCCCACTTCGGCCCGATCGCCAGGCAGCGTCCGGCGAAGTCCCGGAAGGTGAAGCTGTCGGTGTAGTCCGGCTTGTCGTTGTACCGGACGAACTGCTGGGCGGCGCTGCCGTCGCACGTCTTGAAGACGACGTCTCCGTCGACCACCGCCGCCCCGGAGGCGGTCAGGCAGCGCTTGTCGTTGCCGTTGACGACGTAGATGACCTGCGGCGCCTCGGAGTCCTCCGTGTAGTACCACTTGTGGTTCCAGGCCAGCTTGCTGCCGCCGGACGGGTCCTGCTTGCACGGGTAGACGATCATCTGCGTCGAGGCGAACGTCTGGTTGGTGACGTCCATGCAGCGGCCGAACTCGTAGTAGTTCACGATCTGCTTGGTGTCCACGCTGGCCGCTCCAGCCCCGACCGTGGGTTCCGGCGCGAAGGACCCGCGGGCCTGGTCGCCGATGGAGCAGCCACCGCTGCCGGAGAGGAGCTTCTTGCCCTGGATGGAGCTGTCGGCGTTGTCCGAGGCTCCGGACCACAGGCAGGCGTTGCCGTAGTTGGTGTTGTTCGCGTTCTGGCCCCGGAACCGGGCACCGCCCTCGTAGCTCCACAACTGCGCCGGGTTCGTCTTGTCGCAGGGACGCAACTTGGCTTCGACGTTCCCTCCGGTGCTGCCCTCGATGCAGAGGGTCGTCGCGGCCGCACCGGCGACCTGCGGCAGCGTGGAGGCCAGCTTGATCGTGTAGTCGGTCGCGTAGAACCACTTCTGCAGCTTGTCGGTGGCCGCCGTCGACACGCACCCGGAGGACTTCTTGACGTACGTGATCGACGAGCCGGCCGTGGCCGTGTCAGCAGCCAGGCAGAAACCCAGGCCCAGGCTGAGCATGCGGCCACCGGGGGTGTTGTTGTTGTCGAGCTTGAAGGTGTACAGGGACTTGACCCGGCGGTCACCGACGGCGGCGGTCTCCCCCGGGAGCGTCTGCGTCGAGGTCCCGAGGGAGTCGACCAGCGCGAAGGCGGGGATGAACTTCGGACCGGGGGTGGAGCCACCGGTGGTGCAGGGGATCTCGTGCAGCTTCTGCTCCGCCAGCGACATGCTCGTGGGGTCGGCGTCGTAGTAGCCGATCGTGACCTGGTAACCGACGTTCGAGGTGGCGGCCACGTTCGAGCTGGAGCCCACCGTGCCGCTCAGCGCGCACGGGAGGTCCTTCTTGCTGCCGGTCGTGGCGACGGAGGTCTGGCCGTCGGCCGTGAGCGAGAGGGTCACCGACCGCAGCTCGGAGACCGCCGCGTCGACCCCTGCTTGGGCGGCGGACAACGTCGTGACCCGCTTCTGCGCGGAGGCGGTCGGCAGCACCTGCGCGGTGACGACACCGAGGATGAGAACGCTCAGCGCGCCGACGAGGAGGATGGAGATCATGACGACGACGAGGGCTGCGCCCTCGTCCCCGGCACCCCGAGACCTCAAGCGCGCCCGCGCGGCCGAGAAGAACGTGAACACGTCGGGGTCACTCCGTTCGCGAGGTGGAGGGTGAGCAGACAGGGCTCTTGCTCTGCCCCGAGGCCAGGAGCTCGTTGCTCTTGGACGAGGCGCTGCTGTTGACGGCGGTGAGGACCGTGCGGAGCTGTTCACCGGTGGGTCCGGCGCCCGCGCCGGTCCTCGTCCCGTCCCGGGGACTCTCCAGCAGGACCGTCACGGATTGGCGCTCACGGGTGGACGTCGCTGGGGTGAGCTTGAACGGGAACCGGGCGGCCGTTGTGAGCACCGCAGGATCCCGGGACAGTCGGCTGGCCACTGGGGTCCACTGGTCCACGGGGGCCTGGGTATCGTCCCAGGTGCGTTCCTCCAGCACCCCCTGGGCCACCGAGTAGCGCCACTGGGTGCAGCTGGAGGCCGCCCCGTCGAACCCGAGGGTGCGGAACTCCAGGAACCACGACTGGCCCACGACGCCCGGGGCGTTGACCGCTTCGGCGTAGCGGACCTCGCTCTCCAGACGGGTGACGCCTTTGCGGAGCTGGTCCGCGTTGTCCACGACATTCTGAGCGCGAACGGTGGTTCTAGTCATCTGAAGCAGCGCCGAGATGAAGACGGCCATGCAGAGGCTGAAGATGAACATGGCCACCGTGACCTCGACGACGGTCACGCCGGCGTCGTGCTCGTCGGGTTCAGGTCGGCGCATCACAGGGCCACCGTCACGGTGAGCGTCGCCGACGTGGCCGAAACGACGGTGGTGTCATCGGTGACCCGCAGGGTGTAGGTCCACCTGCAGGTCTCCGCGGCGCTGCCACCCTTGACGATGGCGAGCCGGCCGTCGCCCTGGGCGGTGGCGGTGCACGTACCTGCGGTGCGGGTCAGGTCGGAAATGACGACCGAGTCACCGGTGGACGGGATGTCGTTGTTCCGGACCGGCACCATCGTCGGAGTGGTCGGTGAGGCGAGGTTCTTCAGCACGATGCTGGCGCTGTCGTCGGCCACCACCGGACGCACCACCACGGTCTTGGCCACCGTCTTGGACACCTGCCCGTCGGAGTTGCGGATGAAGTAGCGCGCCTTGAAGGAACCGGCCACCTGCGCGGGGAGACGGTAGGTCAGCGTCCCCCCGGTGGTGTTGGTACTGGAGTAAGCGGCGTTGTCGACGAAGAACGCACTGCCTGCGTCGGCCGACGCGACCACGAACTTCGACGCGGCGTCGGTGTTCCCCGCGTCGACCAGCGTGCGCAGCGACAGCGTGGCGGCGCTCGTGCGGGCGTCGAAGGTTTCGGTGCTGCTGAACGCCGTCGGGGCGGACAGCACGCTCCAGGGCGTGTCGTCGCTGGGGTCGATGACGGTGGAGGAGCGTGTGATGCACGCGCCACCGCAGGCCCGCGCGAGCCCCCCCGGGGTCCAGCTGACCTCGACGATGACGCGGTAGAGCTCCAGGGAGTTGCTCGGCTTCGTTGCCGTGCATCCACCGCCGGGCGTTTGGTTGCTGCCGTTGGTGCGGTAGCAGATACCGACGAGGGTGTTCACCGTGTAGGTCTCGTTGCCGAGCGTCACGGTCGACGTCCACGGCACGGTGAGGGGCTTGGTGCCGTCGCCCCCCTTGACGACCGCCGCCGCCTTGTCGGGAGCCTGCGACGCGTTCCACTGCGCCGTCGCCGCGGCCTGGGAACGTCCGTCGAGTAGGGCGTCCGGGTCGACGGCCCGCGCGTCGTCGAGCGCGCCTTGGACGAGCGAGGTCGCGGCCTGGCGGCGCTGCTGCTCGCTGGCCGCGACCGCGGCCCGGGTGAAGAAGACCGCGCTGGCGGCGGCGACCGCCCCGAGCAGCACGAGAGCGACGACGACCTCGATGAGGGAGAAGCCCTCGTCACGGTCGTCGCTGCGGTGCAGGCCCTGCATCTCCGGCCCTCCTGACGTCGTTCCGCCCTTGCGGGCGATCGGTGCACCACGGTTTGACCGCGAGGCTTCGTGGTGGTGATCGGCGAGCCCGGACGGCGCCTTGAGCCTCAGCGACGCGGCGTGACCGACGGATGGGCGCGATTCACCCGAGCGGCCCCGTGCAGGCGTTGTTCTGCACGGCAGCGCCGGCGCGGCCGCTCTGGATGACGACCCAAGCACCGGAACGGGACTGGACCGAGAGGCAGTAGTCGTCCCCGCCGTGCTGGTACACCAAGGAGGACGTTCCCACTGCCACGTCTTTGGACCGCTTGACCGTGGCAGCGTTCGCCGGGATGGGTGAGGTGTCTGACCAGACGACGGCATCCGGGTAGGCAAAGGCCGTGCTGTAGTACGCCTCGAGCTCGGCCTGGGCGGCGCGCACGTCGGCCCGGGCCTGACTGTCGTAGGCGTTGGTCCGCTGGGACAGGAAGCTGGGGATCGCGATAGCCGCCAGGATGCCGATGATGATCATGACGACGAGGAGTTCGACGAGGGTGAACCCGTCATCTCGCCGCCCGGGGTGAGCTCGCGGGTTCATGCCGTCACTCCTGACCTTCGAAAGGTGTGCTGATACGCGAACGAGTGGTGCCCGAGGTTCGGGCACCACTCGTCGATCTCGTTGTCGTGGATCAGGCGACGTCGGTCGTGCCGCAAGCACCGGTGGCCACACCGGCGGCGGCGCTCGACACCTTGAAGACGGTGCCCGACTTGGAGGTGACCTGGGCGCAGAACTTCGTCTTGGCGGTGTTCGTGGTGATGGTCGTCGTGATGGTCGAGTTCGCCGACTGCTTCACGTAGATGGTGTCCGCAGCGGGGGTGGCCGGCTGCGCGCTGAGGCTGATGGTGGTCGGGTAGGCCTGAGCGTCGGTGTAGAAGGTCTCGGCCTCGCTCTGGATGGAGCGCGCGTCGGACTTGGCCTGGCTGTCGTACCCCTTGTTGCGCTGGTTGAGGAACGTCGGGATGGCGATAGCGGCCAGGATCCCGATGATGATCATGACGACGAGGAGCTCGATCAGGGTGAAGCCCTGGTCCTTGTTCTCCATCGACTTGCGGATGCGAGCGAGCATTCGACGCTCTCCTTCGTGAGTGAGTCCCGGAGCCGCTCGCGTCTCGCGCACCGGCTGGTGTGCGGCTCTGATGTATGTATCGGTGCCCGCCGCGGAGCCTTGAGCACCGACTTCACGCCGTCACCCGAACGGTTCAGCGGCCGTTCCCCCGGCTCGGGCGTCGTCGCTGCGTTCCGCGGGTCCCCGCGCTCCCAGCGCCGGCCGGCGGCGCGGACCGGGAACGGGGAGCAGCAACGCCGAGGGCCCGTGCGCGGTCGCGCACGGGCCCTCGGGCGGGTCGGGATCAGCCCTGGACGAGGTCCATAACCTTGAAGATGGGCATGTACATGGCCACGATCATCGAGCCGACGATGCCGCCCAGGAAGGCGATCATCAGGGGTTCGATGAGGCTCGTGAGGGCCTCGGTCGTCGCCTCGACCTCCTGGTCGTAGAAGTCGGAGATCTTGTACAGCATGGCGTCGAGGGCACCCGTGTCCTCACCGACGCTCATCATCTGCACGACCATCGCCGGGAACACGGCGTGCTCGGCCAGCGGGCCAGCCAGGGAGCGCCCGGAGCGGACGCTCTCCATGACGTCCTTCGCGGCGCGCTCGATGACGACGTTCCCGCTGGCGTCACCCACGATCTCCAGGCTCTGCAGGATCGGGACGCCCGAGCGGAGCATGGTGCCGAGGTTGCGGGTGAAGCGGCTCAACGCGATCTTCTGCGCGAGGAGGCCGAAGATCGGCACCTTCAGCTTCAAGGGATCGACGACGTCACGCACCCCCGGGTTGTTCTTGACCTTCCGCCACACCACGGGCAGCGCGATCGCCAGGACGACCCCGATCGGTGCGGCGTACTGCATCCCGTGCGACAAGGTGACGAGGATCTGCGTGGGCAGGGGCAGCGTGCCGCCCATGTCGGCGAACATCTGCGCGAAGATCGGGACGATGAACAGCAGCATGCCGACCACGGCGAGGATGGCGATGACGAACACCACGACCGGGTAGGTCATGGCTGACTTCACCTTGGCCTTGAGCTTGACCTCGGCCTCGAAGTTGTCGGCGATCTGCACGAGGACCTGGTCGAGGAAACCTCCGACCTCGCCCGCCCGCACCATGTTGACCATGAGGGGCGGGAACACGTCGCGGTGCTTGGTGAGGGCGGTCGACAGGGACGTGCCGCTCTCCACCTCGCTGCGGCACTCCTGCAGGGTGGCCGCCAGCTTCTTGCTCTCCGTCTGGTCCGCGAGGATGGAGAGCGCCTTCAGCAGCGACAACCCGGAGCTCACCATCGTCGCGAACTGCCGCGACATCAGGGCGAGGTCCTTCAGCTTGACCCGGTTGCCGCCGGGCAGGCTGATCTCCATCTGCATGCCCTTGCCGACCCTGGACTCCTCCACCGAGACCGGGGCCATGCCCTGGCTCTTGAGGCGGGCCACGACGGCCTGCGCGTCGCTGGCCTCGAGGGAACCCTTGATGAGCTTGCCGGTCCGGTCGCGCACGGCGTAGTCGAACGTGCGCTGCCCGGGACGCGCCGGTGCCTTGGTGGCGGTGGCCATCGCTCTGTCCTTCCTCAGCGCCCGGTCAGGCGACGGAACTCGTCGGCGGCGGAGCACTTCTCCAGGCCGTGTTCGAACGTGATCTGACGGGTGCGGACCAGCTCGGCGAGGTGCTGGTCGAGGGTGTGCATCCCGTACTGGGCGCCGGCCTGCATGGCGGAGCCGATCTGGTGGGTCTTGCCCTCGCGGATGAGATTGCGGATGGCGGGGGTGGCGACCATGACCTCGGTGGCGACGACGCGGCCGCGGCCGTCGGCGCGCTTGCACAGGGTCTGGCAGACGACGCCCTGGATGGCGCCGGCGAGCTGGACGCGGATCTGGGTCTGCTGGTGCGGGGGGAACACGTCGATGACGCGGTCGATGGTGGAGGCGGCGCTCTGGGTGTGCAGGGTGCCGAAGACGAGGTGACCGGTCTCGGCGGCGGTGAGCGCGACGGAGATGGTCTCGAGGTCGCGCATCTCGCCGACGAGGATGATGTCGGGGTCCTGGCGCAGGACGTGCTTGAGGGCGTTGGCGAAGCTCTTGGTGTCCTCGCCGACCTCGCGCTGGTTGACGATGCAGCTCTTGTGGCGGTGGAGGAACTCGATGGGGTCCTCGACCGTCATGATGTGGTCCTTGCGGGTGCGGTTGGCGAGGTCGACGATCGAGGCGAGCGTCGTCGACTTCCCCGAACCGGTGGGCCCGGTGACGAGCACGAACCCGCGCTGCAGGCCGGCGAAGGACCCGACGACGGGCGGGACGCCGAGGTCCTCCAAGGGCCGGATGTCGAAGGGGATCTGCCGGAACGCCGCGCCGACGGACTCACGCTGGCGGTACACGTTCACGCGGAACCGGGAGTGGCCGGGGACCTGGTAGGCGAAGTCGAGTTCCAGGTTCGCCTCGAACGTCTCCCGCTGCTTCTGGGTGAGGATGGCGTAGACGGCTTCCTGCAGCACGTTCGGGGTGAGCCGGGGGAACTCGTCCATGGCGGTCATCTCGCCGGAGACGCGGCCGGTGGGGTGGGTGCCGGTGGTGAGGTGGATGTCGGACGCGCCGAGCTCCAGGGCCCGGATGAGGACGTCGTTGACGCGCAGCTTCGTCGCCTGGCGGGGGTCGCCGGTCGTGACGAGCGGTTCGTGGGCGAGGTCGCCGTGCTCGGGGGCCAGCTGCGCCACCAGCGGCGGGGCGGTCGGGACCTCGGGGGCCAGGTGGACGGCGCGCGGCTGCGGCACGGGCTGGGGCGCGGGCTGGGGCGCGGGTGCGGCGGCGGTCAGGTCCGCCTGGTCCTGCTCGAGCTGCTTGAGCAACGCGCTGATGTTCGGCCGCGCCGAGGGGACGCCGTCGGCGCCCGGGCGCAGGTTCGTCGGGACGTACGGCTCCACGGGCTGACCACCCTGACCAGCGTTGTCCATCTCGCTCCCCACACGGCACGACGGAACGGACGGCGGAGTGCCGTCGCTCTCCTGTGCTCATCGGCCCGCCCCGGGAGGCGCTTGAGGACGACGATCACGGGCGTGGGCCGTTCGGGTGGCGGACGGCCCGGCCGGTGGCCCCCTTGCGGGGGCCAATGTCCCGGAACGCGGCGCGGCGCTCCCCACGAGCACCCCATGATCTGAGCGGACAGTGATCAGTCGATGACCCTGATGCGTGGAGGACGGCGTGCTGAGGCACCGGAGCGCCCGGACCGGCCGGCTGCTGAGCAGCGCCGTCCTGCTCCCCCTGGTCCTGGCCTGGCTGTGGGTGCTGCTGGGACCGGCCGCCACCGTGACCGCCGCCGTCGTCGCCGTCGAGGTCACCGCGGCGGGGGCCGCCCTCGCGGGCGCCGCCCTGTCCCCCACCCGGGCCGGCCGGTACGCGCTGCGCCTGGTCGGGGTCTACCTGGCCGCCACGGCCCTCGGCGACACCTACTGGCTCGCCACGTCCGCCGTCGAGGGCCTGCGCTACGTCGACGGGCAGTCCGAACCGGGCCCCACCGTGACGCTGGGGCTCCTGCGCTACCTGGCGCTGCTGGCCGTGCTCGCCGACCAGGTGCCCACCGCCACCACCGGCGGGCCGGCGTGGCGGCGGCTGTTCCGCGGCCGCTCCACCGTCGTCCACCTGCACCTCACCGCGACCGCCGCCGCGTTGCTCCTGCTCCTGACGCCGCTGGGCCGGGCCATCGACGACGGGACCCCGTGGGCGCTGTTCTGCACGTTCGACCTGCTCGTCCTGACCAACGCCGCCGCGGTCGCCTGGCGGCGGCCGGCCGGCCGGGGACGTCCGCGCGCCGCCCGCGCACCCGTCCTGCTGACCACCGCCGGGGTCGCGGCGCTGGTGCTCGGGGACGCGGGCACGGTCGTCGGCCAGACCGTCGGCTCGGGCCCGGCCTGGGTCGCGGGGCTGTGCACGGCCCTGGCCGGCGTGGTGCTGCTCGTCCTGACCCACCTGTGGTGCCCGCCCGACGAGCACCCCACCCCCAGCGCCCTGCCCCCCGTCCCGGTCCGGGCCCCGGAGGTGCTCGTCGTCGCGGGGACGCTGCTGACGCAGTACCTGGCGCCCGCCGCGACCGCCGCGATCGCCGCTCACCGGCTCGCCCCGGGCGGCGCGGAGGCACCCGGGGCCGCCACGCTCGGCACCGTGGGCACCGGTCTGGTGCTGGCGCTGGTCCTGGCGGGGCTGCGGGTGCGCGACGCGCACCGCGACGAGCACGCCGCCGCGTCGGCCCGCCGCGACGACCTGACCGGGGCGTACACCCGCCGGGGGCTGCGCGACCTCGCCGCGCAGGTCCTGGCCGCCGAGCCGGCGGGGCTCCTGCCGCGGCCGCGCTCCCCCCGCACGGACGGCTGGCACGTCGTCCTGGCCGACCTCGACGGCTTCAAGGCCGTCAACGACACCCACGGGCACGCGGCCGGCGACGAGGTGCTGCGGGTCGTCGCGTCCCGGCTGGCCGCGGTCGCCGAGGGTCACGGCGTCGTGGCCCGCCTGGGGGGCGACGAGTTCGTGCTGCTGGTCCAGGCCGCGGACGAGCCGGGCCTGAGCGGGCTGCTGCACCGGCTGCAGACCGAGGTCACCGCCCCCGTGCCGCTGCCGTCGGGCGTCGCGGCCGCGGTGGGGCTGTCCACCGGGACCGCGGCCGTCGGCGCCGACGGGCTGCCCCCGGCGCTGCACGTCGCGGACGTGCGGATGTACGCCCACAAGCGCACCCGCCCGCGCCCGGACCGCTGACCGGGACGACCGGCGACCCCGCCGGACGCGGCCGCGGACGCCCGGAGGACAGTGGTCGGCGTGGACGACCAGCACCTCACCAGCCCGCTCGCCCCCGCCCCGCAGCCCCCGAGGGGTGGCTGGCTGGGCTGGGTCGCGGCGGTCGTGGGGGTCGGGGCCGTCGCGGTGCTGGTGTACGTCGCCACGCTGCTCGTGGGGTCGGCGCGCGAGTCCCGCGCCGTGGAGGAGGCCGGGCGGAACCTGCCGGCCGTCGGGTCGTACGCGCTGCGGGGGCCGGACCTGACGCAGGAGCCGTCGGAGCTGTGGCGGCTGACCGCGACGCAGGCGCAGGTCGGCCCGGACCGGGTGCGGGTGCTGTTCACGTGGACGAACACCGCCGACCGGGCGCAGCCGTGGTCGTGCCCGGGACCGGTGGAGCTGCGGACGTGGCGCAGCGCGTCCGTCGAGGTGCCCGGGGCCGCCGCCGGGGCCACCGCCTCGCGGTGCGGGCGCGACGCGCCGGCCGCCGCGGACGTCGCGCCGGGCGCGTCGGTGCAGGACTGGCAGGAGTTCCCGCGCGACGGCGCGTGGGGCGCCGGGCCGACGCGGCTCACCGCGCAGCCCGCGGCGGACGGCGCGAGCGACGCCGACCCGGCCGTGACGTTCGTGGTGGACCTGGCCGCGGCGGGGTCCGGCGGAGCCTGAGCCTGAGGCCTCAGGCGCGAGCCCGTTCGGCCAGCACCGCCAGCCCCGCCTCGCGCATCGCCGCCACCGGCCCCTCGCGGCCGGTCATGAGCTCGACCTGCGCGACGGCCTGGTGCAGCAGCATCTCGAAGCCGTTGACGACCGTCCCGCCCCACCGCTGCGCCAGCGGCGTGGGCCAGGGCGCGTACACGACGTCCAGCAGCAGCGGCCACCAGGTGGGCCGGAAGGCGCCGAGCACCGCGTCGGTCATGGCCTGCGAGCCGCCGATCGGCACGGTGGAGACGACGACGTCGGCGGTGAGGGCGACGGGCAGCTCGGACCAGTCGCGGATCTCGACCTCGCCGCCCAGGCGGGCCGCGACACCGCGCAGCTCGGCGGCGCGGTCGGGCGAGCGGACGACCGCGACCGGGCGCGGGCACCCGGCCTGCAGCAGCGCCACCACCGCCGAGCGGGCCGTGGCCCCCCCGCCGAGGACGACCCCGTGCCGGATCCGCGCGGCCCCGGCCTCGGCCAGCGCCGTCACCAGGCCGATGACGTCGGTGTTCTCCGCCCGCAGCCGCACCCCCCGGCGACCGGGGGTGTTGCGGCGGTCCAGCCGCGGGGTCACCACGACGGTGTTCACCGACCCGACCGCGCGGGCGAAGTCGCTGACCTCGTCGACCAGCGGGACGATCGCCTGCTTCAACGGCATCGTCAGGCTCAGCCCGGCCCAGGTGGAGTCCAGGGCCCCCACCACGGAGGGCAGCCGCTCCTCGTCGACCTCCAGGAGGTCGTAGTCCCAGCCGGTCAGCCCCAGCGCCCGGTACGCGGCGCGGTGCAGCGCCGGGGACAGGGAGTGGGCGATGGGCGAACCGCAGACCGCTGCTCTCACGGGGGCTACTTCGCGTCGGGGTGGTCGCGCAGGTACTGCTGGAACAGCTTGACGTTGGCGTCGTGCTCGGCGGCCGTCGTGGCGAACCGGGTCTCCCCCGTGGCCAGGTCCACGGTGACGAAGAACAGCCACGGGCCGTCCGCGGGCGCCAGCGCGGCCCGCAGCGCGTCCTCACCGGGGTTGCTGATGGGGCCGGCGGGCAGCCCGGGGTGCAGGTAGGTGTTCCAGGGCGTGTCGGTGGCGCGCTGCGCGGCCGTCGTGGTGACGGTCCCGGTCGACCCGGCGCCGTAGCTGACGGTCGAGTCCAGCTGCAGCGGCATGCCGATCGCGAGCCGGTTCTCCAGGACCCGCACGACGCGGGTCATGTCCTCGGCGCTGCGCGCCTCCTTCTGCGCGATGCTCGCCTTCACCACGACGTCGTGCACCTGCTCGGGGGCCACCCCCAGCGACGTCAGGACCGTCGTGGTCTGGGTCACCATCGCCGCCAGCACCTGCGCGGGGGTCTCGTCGGGGTTCACCTCGTACGTGGCGGGGAACAGGTAGCCCTCGGCGTTGCCGTTCGCCGCCGCGGGCAGCCCCAGGGCCACCGGGTCGGCCAGGGCGGCGTTCAGGGCGTCGGCGCTCATGCCGGTCGTCTTCTCCACCAGCGCCACGACCTGCTTCACCGTCAGCCCCTCGGGGACGGTGAGCCGCGTGGTCACCTTGGAGGCGGGGTCGAGCAGCAGCGCGACCGCGGCGGCCGAGGACATGCCCTGCTTGAGGCGGTAGGTGCCGGGCTGGATGCCGGCCATCTTCGGCTGCGCGGCGGCGGCCGAGACGAAGGCGCTGCTGGTCTTCACGACGCCGGCCTCGGTGAGGGTGCGCCCGATCGCACGGCCGGTGTCCCCGGCGACGATCTTGACGTCGACGGTGCCGGTGCCGGCGCCGTCCCAGTCGTCGCTCTCGGTGAACCGGGCCACGACCGGGCCCAGGGTGCCCCAGGCGGCGGCCGTGCCGCCGCCGAGGACGGCCAGGGAGGCCACGATCGCGACGAGCGCGCGACGGCGCTTCACCTTCCGGCGCCGGCGGGCGCCCGCGTCCTGGGTGTCCGGTAGGTCCATCAGGTCCATCATCAGCCCCTGCCCTCCGTGGCGTCGGGTCCCGACGTCCGTGCCTGCGCGTTCCCTGCCCCACCCTGCGCGCGGTGCCGGGCCTTGCGACGCACCTTCGGCCCCTCGACCACCCGTCCGGCGGGGTGCCCCGCACGCTCCGCGTCGAGCGCTGCCTGCAGGAGCACCACCGCGGCCGCCTGGTCGACGACCGCCCGGAACTGCTTCTCCCGCTTCCCCGCGGCGTGCAGGGCGCGGTGCGCGTCCACCGTGCTGAGCCGCTCGTCGACCAGCCGGACGGGCACCTCGGGCACGGCCCGCCTGATCTTGTCGGCGTAGTCCAGCGCGCGCAAGGCCGCCGGGCCCTGCGTCCCGTCCATCGACAGCGGCAGGCCGAGCACGATCTCCACCGCGGCCCGCTGCCGGGCCTCCCCGGCGATCTCGGCGACGTCGGCGTCGTGCTCGGCGTCGCGGACGAGGGTCCGCACCGGTGAGGCGATCACGCCAGCAGGGTCGCACGCCGCGAGGCCGACCCGGACGCTGCCGACGTCGACGGCGAGTCGCACACCCGGCCTCACGGACGGGTCACACCGAGCCCGTGACGCGGGCGCCGACGAAGTCGACGATCGCGGTGAGCGCCGCGCCGACCTTCGAGGCGTCCTGCCCGCCGCCCTGGGCGAGGTCGTCCTTGCCGCCGCCGCCGCCGCCGAGGGTCTGGGCCGCGGTGCGGACCAGCTCACCGGCCTTGACGCCCCAGGTGCGGGCCTCGGCGTTGGTCGCCACGACGACGACCGGGCGGTCCTTGGCGACCCCGGCGATCGCGACCACGGCGGGCCGCGCCTCCCCGAGCCGGGCCCGGACGTCGAGGACCAGGGTGCGGACGTCGTCGGCCGAGGCGGCCCCGGCGTCGTGGGCCACGACCTGGACGCCGAAGGTGTCGATGGGACTGGCCGCGATGGTCGGGGCCAGGGCCAGGACCTGACCGGCCTTGAGCTTGGCGATCTCCTTCTCCGCCTCCGACAGGCGCGTCAGCAGCGAGCCGATGCGGTCGGGCAGCTCCTCCGGCCGCGCCTTGACGACGTCGGTGAGCTGGTTGACGAGCAGGTGCTCGCGGGTCAGGAAGTCGAACGCGTCGGCGCCCACGAGCGCCTCGATGCGGCGCGCGCCGGAGCCGATGGAGCTCTCGGACAGGATCGAGACCATCCCGACCTGCTGCGAGGTCAGGGTGTGGGTGCCCCCGCACAGCTCCTTGGACCAGTCCCCGCCGATGGAGACCACGCGGACGCGGTCGCCGTACTTCTCCCCGAACAGGGCCATCGCCCCGGAGTTCAGCGCGGCGTCGCGGTCCATGACCTCGGCCGAGACGGGCAGGTCGTCGTGGACGCGCTCGTTGACGACGCCCTCGATGTCGCGCACGACCTGCGTGCCGACCTGCGCGGTGGAGGAGTAGTCGAACCGCAGCCGCCCGGGGGCGTTCTGCGACCCAGCCTGGGTGGCGGTGTCGCCGAGGTGCTCGCGCAGGACCTGGTGGACCAGGTGGGTGGCGGTGTGCGCGCGGCTGATCGAGCGGCGGCGGGCGGCGTCGACGACGGCGTGCGCCGCGTCGCCGGCGACCAGCTCGCCGCTGGTGACCGTGCCCTTGTGGACGATCAGGCCGCGGACGGGCTGCTGCACGTCGGTGACGGTGACGACCGCGCCCGAGGCGGTGGTGACGGTGCCGTGGTCGGCGAGCTGCCCCCCGCCCTCGGCGTAGAAGGGCGTGCGGTCCAGGACGACCTCGACGTCGGTGCCGACGGGCGCCGACGGGGTGCTGACCCCGCCCTGCAGGACGACCTGGACGCGGGCCTCGTTCTGCGCCTCGACGTACCCGGTGAACTCGACCGGCGCCGGGAGGGTCTCCAGCGCGGAGCGGTAGACGGTCAGGTCGACCCCGCCGGTCTTCTTCGCCCGCGCGTCGGCCTTGGCGCGGCCGACCTGCTCGGCCATCAGCGTGCGGAACCCCGCCTCGTCGACGCTGACGCCGGCCTCGGAGGCCATCTCCAGCGTGAGGTCGATCGGGAACCCGTAGGTGTCGTGCAGCGCGAACGCGCGCTCCCCCGACAGGGTCGTCGCGCCGGCGGACTTCGCCTGCGCGACAGCGGTCTCGAAGATCGCCGTCCCGGAGACGAGGGTGCGGCGGAAGGCCTGCTCCTCGGCGTAGGCGACCCGGGAGATGCGCTCGAAGTCGGTCCGCAGCTCGGGGTAGGAGGCGCTCATGACCTCCATGGAGGCCGGCAGCAGGATCGGCAGCGCCTCGTCCTCGAAGCCGAGCAGGCGCATCGCGCGGACCGCGCGGCGGATGAGGCGGCGCAGGACGTAGCCGGCCCCCTCGTTGCCGGGGGTGACGCCGTCGCCGATGAGCATGAGGGCGCTGCGGACGTGGTCGGCGACGACCCGCATGCGGACGTCGTCCTCGTGGTTCGCGCCGTACTCCTTCTCGGCCGCGAGCGCCGCGTAGTCCAGGACGGGGCGGACCTCGTCGATCTCGTACATGTTGTCGACGCCCTGCTTGAGGAACGCGACGCGCTCCAGGCCCATGCCGGTGTCGATGTTCTTGGCGGGCAGCTCGCCGGCGACGTCGAAGTCGGTTTTCGAGCGCACCGCGGAGAGCTGGTACTGCATGAAGACGAGGTTCCAGATCTCGATGTAGCGGTCCTCGTCGGCCTCGGGGCCGCCCTCGGCGCCGAACTCGGGGCCGCGGTCGAAGTAGATCTCCGAGCAGGGGCCGCCGGGGCCGGGCTGGCCCGTGTTCCAGTAGTTGTCCTTCTTGCCGCGGCGCTGGATGCGCTCGGCGGGCACCCCCTGCTCGCGCCACAGCTGGAACGCCTCGTCGTCGTCGAGGTAGACGGTCGTCCACAGCCGCTCGGGGTCGAAGCCGAGGCCGCCGTCGGCCTCGGGGGTGGTCAGCAGCTCCCAGGCGAAGGTGACGGCCTCGCGCTTGAAGTAGTCGCCGAAGGAGAAGTTGCCGTTCATCTGGAAGAACGTGCCGTGGCGGGTGGTCTTGCCGACCTCCTCGATGTCGAGGGTCCGCAGGCACTTCTGGACGCTGGTGGCGCGCTTGTAGGGCGCAGGCACCTGGGCGGTGAGGTACGGGATGAAGGGGACCATCCCGGCGACGGTGAACATGAGGCTGGGGTCGGTCGAGACCAGCGAGGCGCTGGGGACGACGGTGTGCCCCTTGCGCTCGAAGAAGTCGAGCCACCGGCGACGGATCTCTGCCGTCTGCATCGGACGTGCCTCCTGCTGTGCGTCTCACCACGAGGGTGCCGGGATGTACAGCCCTCGACCCTACCCGTCCGGCCGGGCGCCGGAGCGGGGTGCACGGCCGGTGCGGGCGGGCTGGGGGTGCGGGAGGTCGCGGGGGCTGTTCGGATGTGGGCACCGCCGCCCGTCCGACACCTGTGGAGGACCCCGCTCCCATGCCGACCGCCCCCGCCGCCGACCCCGCCACCGACCCCGCCGCCGACCCCGCCGCCGCTCCCGTGCCGGACCGCGTCGAGGACGCCGTGCACCAGCTCGCCGCCGCCCACCCGTGGGCCGTGCGGGAGGGCCCGCTGGACCTGGAGCGGCTGGCGCAGGTGGAGTCGCTGTTCGCGCTGTCGAACGGCCGGGTCGGGGTGCGCGGCTCGCTGGAGGAGGGCGCGCCCGCGGGGACTCCGGGCACCTACCTCAGCGGCGCCTACGAACTGTGGCCGCTGAGCTACCCGGAGTACGCCTACGGCTACCCCACCGTGCAGGAGCGGCTGGTCGAGGTGCCCGACCCGACGCGCGTGGAGCTGTTCGTGGCCGGTGAGCGCCTCGACGTGCGCACCGGTGACCTCACCGACCACCAGCGCGTGCTGGACCTGCGCAGCGGCACCCTGCAGCGGCACCTGCGGTGGACCTCCCCCGCCGGGCACCGGGTCGTCGTCGACGCCGAGCGGCTCGTCCCGCTGGAGCGGCCAGGGCTGTTCGCCCTCGACTACCGGGTGCGCGCCGACTCCGAGGCCGTCGAGGTGGAGGTGCGGTCGTCCGTCGTGGCCTCCCAGCAGCTGCACGAGGCGGTCACCGCCACCCGGCACCGCGGCGGGGTGCTGCGCCAGCGCACCGACGGCAGCGGCCTGGCGGTGGCCGTGCACGTCGAGCACGACGTGGTGGGGCCGGCCCCGACCGACGTGCGCACCCACGCCACCGGCGACCGGCTGGTGACCTCGGCCCGGGTGCGGCTGGGGGCCGGGGAGGCGCTGCGGGTGACGAAGGTCGTGGCCCTGGGCTGGGCCCCGCAGGCCGAGCGCGACGACCTCGGCGCGCGGCTGGACGAGCTGCTGGCCGAGGGGGTCCGCGAGGGCTGGGAGCGGTTGCGCGCCCAGCAGCGGGCGGTGCTGGACGACTTCTGGTCCCACGCCGACGTCCACGTCGAGGGCGACGACGACCTGCAGCAGGCGGTGCGGTTCGCGCTGTTCCACGTGTTCCAGGCCGCCGCGCAGGGCACCGACCGGGGCATCCCGGCGAAGGGGCTGACCGGGACCGGGTACGACGGCCACACCTTCTGGGACACCGAGGTGTTCGTGCTGCCGGTGCTGAACCACGTGTGGCCGCAGGCCGCGGCGGACGCGCTGCGCTGGCGGCACCGGATGCTGCCGGCGGCCCGCGACCGGGCCCGGGAGCTGGGGCTGGCCGGCGCGACGTTCCCTTGGCGCACGATCACCGGCCGGGAGAGCTCGGGGTACTGGCCGGCGGGGACGGCCGCGGTGCACCTGAACGCCGACATCGCCGACGCGGCCGTGCGGCACCTGCACGCCACCGGCGACGACGACCTGGCCCAGGAGGCGCTGGTCGACCTCGTGGTGGAGACCGCGCGGTCGTGGGTGGTGCTGGGCCGGGAGGACTCCGCGGGCCGGTTCCACGTCGACGGGGTCACCGGCCCCGACGAGTACAGCGCGCTCGTCGACGACAACGCCTACACCAACCTCATGGCGCAGGCGAACCTGCGGGCGGCCGTGGACCTGGTGGAGAGGTTCCCCGAGCGGGCCGCGGCGCTGGGGGTGGACGACGAGGAGGTGGCGACGTTCACGCGGCTGGCCGACGCCGTGCACGTCCCCCGCGACCCCGAGACGGGGCTGCACGCCCAGGACGAGGGCGCCACGCAGCGGCAGCGCTGGGACTTCGAGAGCACCGCCGCCGAGCAGTACCCGCTGCAGGACTCCTTCCCCTACTTCAGCATCTACCGGCGGCAGGTCGTCAAGCAGGCCGACCTGGTGCTGGCGATGTACCTGCGGCCGGAGGCCTTCACCCGGGAGGAGAAGCGGGCCGCGTTCGAGTACTACGAGGGCCTGACGGTGCGCGACTCCTCGCTGTCGGCGTCGGTGCAGGCCGTCGTGGCCGCCGAGGTGGGGCACCTGGGGCTGGCCGCGGACTACGTGCACGAGGCCGCGTTCGTCGACCTGCACGACCTGCGGGGCAAGACGGCCGACGGCCTGCACATCGCCTCCCTCGCCGGGGCGTGGACGGCGCTGGTCGCCGGGTACGGCGGGATGCGGGACGCCGACGGCGGCCTGTCGTTCGCGCCGCGGCTGCCGGAGAACCTGCGGGGGCTGCGGTTCCGCACCCGCCACCGCGGGTCGTGCCTGGAGGTGTCGGTGGGCGCGGCGGACGTGCGCTACGCGGTCGTGGAGGGCGGCCCGGTGCAGGCCGCGCACCACGGGGAGCCGTTCACCGTGGACGGGTCGGCCCCCGTCGTGCTGGCGGTCCCGCCGGCGGCCGACGAGGGCCTGACCCGGCCGCGGCAGCCGCGGCACCTGGAGCCGCGGCGGCGCCGCTGACCGGCGCTCACCAGCCGTGCAGCCTCCGCGCCCGGGCCGCGACCTCCTCGAACCGGGCCCGGTCCAGGGCGGCGCCCTCGCGGCGCACGTCGCGCGGGGCGACGGTCAGGACCCGGTCGAGGCGGACCTCGCTGGGACGGCCCCGCCGGTCCCAGGCCCCGGCCCCCACGTCGACCCAGACGCGGCCGTCGCCGGGGCGGGAGTCGTGGTCCTTGCTGGTCATCATGAAGCCGACGAGCTCGTCGCCGCGGCGGCCGGCGACCAGCACGGGCCGGTCCTTGCCGCGGCCGTCGCCCTCCTCGAACGGCACCCAGGCCCAGACGACCTCGCCGGGGTCGGGCCGGCCGTCGGCGCGGGGGGCGTAGTCGAGCACGACGCGCGCGGCGCCGCCGAGGTCGCGGGCGCCGCGCCCGCGGCGCGGGGCCGGGCGCGCCGGGGCGGCCTCGGGGGTGGGCGGTGCGCTGCGGGGGACGGCGAGCTGGCGCTCCACCTCGCGCAGCAGCACCCGCACGATCCGACCGAACATCAACGCCCCCTGACGATCCTGCGCAGCCGCGCGAGCCGTTCCCGCACGGCGGCCTCGAAGCCCCGGTCGGTGGGGACGTAGTAGTCCTTGCCCACCAGCGCGTCCGGGGCGTACTGCTGCGGTGCCACACCGCTGGGCACGTCGTGGGTGTACACGTACCCGGCGCCGTGCCCCAGTTTCCCCGCCCCGGCGTAGTGGGCGTCGCGCAGGTGCGCCGGGACGGGCCCGCCCAGCCCGGCGCGGACGTCGGCGATGGCGGCGTTGACGCCGTTGTACGCCGCGTTCGACTTCGGTGCGGTGGCGTTGTGCACGACGGCCTGGGCCAGCACGATCCGCGCCTCCGGCATCCCGATCTGCGCGACGGCGTGCATGGCGGCGACCGCGGTCTGCAGCGCCGAGGGGTCGGCCATCCCGACGTCCTCGCTGGCGGAGATGACGATGCGCCGGGCGATGAACCGCGGGTCCTCCCCCGCCTCGACCATCCGGGCCAGGTAGTGCAGGGCGGCGTCGACGTCGGAGCCGCGCATCGACTTGATGAACGCGCTGGCCACGTCGTAGTGCTGGTCGCCCTGCCGGTCGTAGCGCACGGCGGCCCGGTCCAGCGCGCGCTCGGCGTCGGCGAGGGTGACGACGGGCTCGCCCTCGCCGTCCAGGGCGGTGCCCGCCGCGGCCTCCAGCGCGGTCAGGGCCCGGCGGGCGTCGCCGTCGGCGACGCGCACGAGGTGGTCGAGGGCGTCGTCCTCGACGCGCACCTCACCGGCCAGGCCGCGGGGGTCGGCGACCGCGCGGCGGACCAGGTCGCGCACGTCGTCGGCGGTCAGGGGCCGCAGCGTCAGCAGCAGCGAGCGGGACAGCAGCGGCGTGACGACGGAGAAGTTGGGGTTCTCGGTGGTCGCCGCGACCAGCACGACCCAGCGGTTCTCCACCCCGGGCAGCAGCGCGTCCTGCTGGGCCTTGGTGAAGCGGTGGATCTCGTCGAGGAACAGGACGGTCTGGCGGCCGTAGAGGTCGCGGTCGGTGCGGGCGGTCTCCATCACGGTGCGGACGTCCTTGACGCCGGCGGTGACGGCGGACAGCTCGGTGAACCGCCGGCCGCCGGAGGACGCCAGCACCGTGGCCAGCGTCGTCTTCCCCGTGCCCGGCGGGCCCCACAGGATCACCGAGGCGGGCCCGGCGCGGCCGAGGTCGCCATCGGAGGCCAGCCGCCGCAGCGGGGATCCGGGCCCCAGGAGGTGCTGCTGGCCGACGACCTCGTCGAGGGAGCGGGGCCGCATCCGCACGGCGAGCGGGGCCCCGGCCAGCACGGAGGGCCGCCCGGAGCCCTCCTCGGGTTCGGTGGAGAACAGGTCCGACACGCACGGCACGGTACGGCCTGCCCCGGACGGGCCCGCCGGTCGCAGGTGTTCCACAGCCGTCTCCGGACCGGTTCCCACCCGCGGCACCGACGGTGGGGGGCGTGACCCGCAGCCCCGGCCCCGCCGTCCCCGTCACCCCCGGCGTCGTCCCCGTCGTCGCGTACCGCCTGACCACCGCGCCCGCGGACCCGCACGGCGCGGAGCTGCCCACCGCCTCCCCGCGGCCCCTCGCCGCGGACCCGCCCGAGGCGCCGGAGGCGTCGTCGGTGACGACGCGCCGCGACGGGGACCGGTTCGAGGTGGTCCTGCGCGGCGACGTCGACCTGACCCTGGCGCCGCAGCTGGCGGCGGCGCTGGAGCGGGTGGACGAGCACTGCGCGCGGCACCCGCGGGCCCGGGTGCACCTGGACGTGCGGGAGGTGCGGGCCCTGGACGCGGGGGCGCTGCGCTTCGTGGAGGCCGTGCGCGCCGCGTGCGCCGGCCGCGGGGCGGGGTGCACGACGTCGGCGGCCCGCCCGGTCGTGACCCGCGTCCTGGACCTGGCCCGCGCGGTGCCCGGCGCCCCCCTCACCACGTCATGACTTTCGGCACCGGCACCCATCGACACCGGTTATGAGTGCAGGTGGAAACCCCGGGGAACGCACCGGTCCCGCTGCTCCATCCCGGTGAGACGCACAGGTGCAACCCAGGCTTTCCCAGGACACCTGGCAGGTACGGGGTCGACCATGGAGGCATGACCGCGACCTCCCACCGGCGTTCGGACCTGACCCGCCCCGACGGCACCGCCCTGCGGGTGCTCGTCGTCGACGACGAGTCGACGCTGTCCGAGCTGCTGAGCATGACCCTGCGGTACGAGGGGTGGGAGGTCCAGACCGCCGCCAACGGCCTCGACGCGGTCCGCGCCGCCCGCACCTTCCGCCCCGACGCCGTGATCCTCGACATCATGCTGCCCGACATCGACGGCCTGGAGGTCCTGCGCCGGCTGCGGGCCGACGCGACCGACGTCCCGGTGCTCTTCCTCACCGCCAAGGACGCCGTGGAGGACCGCGTCGCGGGCCTGACCGCCGGCGGGGACGACTACGTCACGAAGCCGTTCAGCCTGGAGGAGGTCGTGGCCCGCCTGCGCAGCCTGCTGCGCCGCTCGGGCCTGGCCGCCGCCAAGGCCGAGCCGGTGCTGTGCGTCGGGGACCTGGTGCTGGACGAGGACAGCCACGAGGTCACCCGCGCCGGCGAGGAGATCCGCCTGACCGCCACCGAGTTCGAGCTGCTGCGCTACCTCATGCGCAACCCCCGCCGCGTGCTGTCGAAGGCGCAGATCCTCGACCGCGTCTGGAACTACGACTTCGGCGGCCAGGCCAACATCGTCGAGCTGTACATCTCCTACCTGCGCCGCAAGATCGACGCCGGGCGCAACCCGATGATCCACACCGTCCGCGGGGCCGGGTACGTGCTCAAGCCCGCCGACGGCGCCGTCGCGGCCGCCGCGAGCTGACCCGCCCCGGAGCCGCCCCAGGAGCTGATCCCCCGGTGCCCCCGCCGCTGCCGCGGCTGCGCAGCCGCTCGCTGCGCAGCCGGCTGGTCCTGACCACCAGCGCCCTGCTCGTCGCGGTCGGGCTGGTCATCGGGGTGGTGACCACGCTCGCCCTCTACGCCTCGCTGATGGGGCGGGCCGAGGACCAGCTGGGCACCACCGCCCAGCGGTCCCAGCGCTTCGTCGGCGACCCCGGCGGCTCCGAGCCCGGCGACCGGACCCGGTTCCCGCCGCCGGAGGTCGCCGCCAGCTGCGTCGACGGCACCACGCCCTCCTTCGTCGGCCCCGGCCAGGGCGACGGCACCCTGTACGCCCGGTTCGCGGACGGGCGGCTCGTCACCGGCCAGTCCGGGGTCTTCGACGACGCCGCGAGCAGCACCGGCACCGACCCCTGCGTGCGCGCGCTCACCGCCGCCCAGAGCGACGAGCTGCGCGCCGTCACCGACGGCGAGACCTCGCGCGTGGACCTGCCGGACCTGGGGTCCTACCTCATCCGCGGGGACACCCTCCGCGACGGCTCCCTGCAGGTGACGGGCGTGCCGCTGGCCGACGTCGACCGCACGCTGCTGACCGTCGTGGGGGTCGAGGCCGCGGTCGTCCTCGGCGGGGTGGCCCTGGCCGCCGTCGCCGGCTCCCTCCTGGTGCGCCGCGACCTCGCCCCCCTGCGCCGGGTCGCCGCGACCGCCGCGCGGGTCTCGGAGCTGGAGCTGGACCGCGGCGAGGTCGACCTGTCGCTGCGCGTCCCGGACGCCGACACCGACGAGGGCACCGAGGTCGGCAAGGTGGGCGTCGCCCTGAACCGGATGCTCGACAACGTCGGCTCCGCGCTGGAGGCGCGGCACGAGTCCGAGCAGCGGGTGCGGCAGTTCGTCGCCGACGCCTCCCACGAGCTGCGCACCCCGCTGGCCGCGATCCGCGGGTACGCCGAGCTGACCCGGCGCAGCCGCGAACCCGTGCCCGACGACGTGCGGCACGCCCTGGGCCGGGTGGAGTCCGAGGCGGTCCGCATGACGGGGCTGGTGGAGGACCTGCTGCTGCTGGCCCGCCTGGACTCCGGCCGCCCCCTGGACCGCGAACCGGTGGACCTCACCATGACCGTGCTGGACGCCGTCAGCGACGCCCGGGTCGCCGGCGGTGACCACACCTGGCGGCTGGACCTGCCCGGGGAGGCCGTGGAGGTCGTGGGCGACCCCGGCCGGCTGCACCAGGTCCTGGTGAACCTGCTGGCCAACGCCCGCACCCACACCCCACCGGGCACGACGGTCACCGTGGGCCTGGTGCCCGACGGCGACCGCACCCACGTCGACGTCGTCGACGACGGCCCCGGCATCCCCGAGGACCTGCGGCCGCGCGTCTTCGAGCGGTTCGCCCGCGGCGACTCCTCGCGCTCGCGCGCGGCCGGCAGCACCGGGCTGGGCCTGGCGATCGTGCAGGCCGTCGTCGCCTCCCACCACGGGACGGTCACCGTGGACAGCGTCCCGGGCCGCACGGCGTTCCGGGTGACCCTGCCGACGGCCTGAGCCCTCGTCCACAGGGTGACCACAGTCGCACCTCACGCCCCGCGGAGGTGGCGTCCCGAAGGTGGGGGCATGACAGCGACCACCGCCAGCACCCCGGGCACCGCGCCGGGGGCCACCCCCCGGCCGCGTCCGGCCGCGGACGCCGCGACGTGGGGCTCCCCCCGCGCCGCCCCGGTCCTGGACGTCGTGGTCCCGGTGTTCAACGAGGAGGTCGACCTCGAACCCTGCGTGCGCCGGCTGCACGCCCACGTCGCCACGTTCCCCTTCCGCACCCGCATCACCGTGGCCGACAACGCCTCCACCGACGCGACCCCGGCGGTCGCCGCGGCGCTGGCCGCCGAGCTGCCCGACGTCCACCACGTCCGCCTGGAGGAGAAGGGCCGCGGCCGGGCCCTCAAGCACGTCTGGAGCACGTCCGACGCGCAGGTGCTGGCCTACACCGACGTCGACCTGTCGACCGACCTGGCCGCCCTGCTGCCGCTGGTCGCCGGGTTGCTGTCCGGGCACTCCGACGTGGCGATCGGCTCGCGGCTGGCGAAGGGCGCGCACGTCGTGCGCGGGGCCAAGCGGGAGGTCATCTCCCGCTGCTACAACCTGATCCTGCACGGGACGCTGCGGGTGCGGTTCACCGACGCCCAGTGCGGGTTCAAGGCGATCCGCGCGGACGTGGCCGCGCGGATCCTGCCGCTGGTGGAGGACACCGGGTGGTTCTTCGACACCGAGGTCCTCGTCCTGGCCGAACGGTCAGGCCTGCGCATCCAGGAGATCCCGGTGGACTGGGTCGACGACCCGGACAGCCGCGTCGACGTCGTCGCCACCGCGCTGGCGGACCTGCGCGGCATCCGGCGCCTGGCCGGGGCCATCGCCACCGGCCGGCTGCCCCTGAAGCAGGTCCGGGCCGACCTGGGCCGCGGGCCGCAGCCCGCGCAGGTCGCCGGCGTCCCCACGTCCCTGGCCGGGCAGCTGACCCGCTTCGTCGGCGTCGGGATCACCAGCACCGTCGCCTACGCGGTGCTGTACCTGCTGTTCCAGGAGTTCACCGGAGCGCAGGCCGCGAACTTCCTCGCCCTGCTCGTGACGGCCGTCGGGAACACCGCGCTGAACCGGCGCCTGACCTTCGGGGTGCGCGGCGCGCGGGGCGCGGCGCGCCACCAGGCGCAGGGGCTGTTCGTGTTCCTGCTCGGCTGGGCCATCACCTCCGGCAGCCTGTGGCTGCTGCACTCCGCCGAACCCGGCGCCCACCGCGGCGCGGAACTGGCCGTGCTGACGGTGGCGAACCTCGCCGCGACGGTCGTGCGGTTCCTGCTGCTGCGGACCTGGGTGTTCGCCGACCGGCGCCACCACCGCCCGGGCGCCGCGGCGGCGGAGGAGTCGTGAGCACGACGTCCGACGTTCCCGCCGGGAGCTGGTCGCGCACCACCGGGTCCGCCCCGGACCGGTGGCGCCGCACCGCGGTGGCCGCGTGGCGCGGTCGCGCCGGGGACCCCCGCTGGGTCCGTCCCGCGCTGTGCGCGCTGCTGGTCGCCACCGCAGCCCTGTACCTGGTGGGGCTGTCCGTCTCGGGGTGGGCGAACCCCTTCTACTCCGCTGCGGCGCAGGCGGGTTCGCAGTCGTGGGAGGCGTGGTTCTACGGCTCCTCCGACGCCGCGAACGCCATCACGGTCGACAAACCCCCGGCGGCGCTGTGGGTCACCGGCTTGTCGGTGCGCCTCTTCGGGCTCTCGTCGTGGTCGATCCTCGTCCCGCAGGCGCTGGAGGGGGTCGCCGCCGTCGGGGTGCTGTACGCGACCGTCCGCCGCCGCAGCACCCCCGCCGCCGGGTTGATCGCCGGGTTCCTGCTCGCCACGACGCCCGTCGCGGTCCTGATGTTCCGGTTCAACAACCCCGACGCGCTGCTGGTGCTGCTGATGACCGCGGCGACCTGGGGCGTGCTGAAGGCCGTCGACACCGGCCGCGCGCGGTTCCTGTGCTGGGCCGGGGTGTTCCTCGGCCTGGGGTTCCTCACCAAGCAGCTGCAGGTGTTCCTCGTGCTGCCGGGCCTGGGCCTGGCCTACCTGTGGGCGGCGCCGCACGACCTGACCCGGCGCGTCCGGCACCTGCTGCTGGCGGCGGGCGCGGCGGTGCTCGCCGGCGGCTGGTGGGTCGCCGTCGTCGAACTGGTCCCGGAGTCCTGGCGGCCCTACGTCGGCGGCTCGCAGACCGACTCGTTCCTGGAACTGACGTTCGACTACAACGGGTTCGGCCGCCTCACCGGCGAGGAGACCGGCAGCGTCGGCGGCTCCGGCGGGTGGGGCGAGACCGGCCTCGGGCGGATGTTCAACGCCGAGTTCGGCGGGAACGTCTCCTGGTTGCTGCCGGCCGCCTCCGCGCTCGCCGTCGCCGGGTTCGTCCTGACCCGGCGGGCGCCGCGCACCGACGTCCGCCGGGCGGGGTACCTGGCGTGGGCGGGCTGGCTGGTGGTGACGTTCGCCGCGTTCAGCGCCATGTCCGGGATCATCCACGCCTACTACTCCGTCGCCCTGGCCCCGGCCGTCGCCGCGCTCGTGGCGATGGGGACGGTCGACCTGTGGAGGGTGCGCGACCGGCGGCCCGCGCTGCCCGTCCTGGCCGCCGTGGTCGCGGTCAGCGCCGGGTGGGCCTTCGTCCTGCTGGGCCGCAGCGGCGACTTCGCGCCGTGGCTGCGCTGGGTCGTCCTGGTCGCCGGGGTCCTGGGCACCGGGCTGCTCGCGGCCGCCGGGTCCGTCCGCGGCCCGCTGCTGCGCTCGCTGCAGCAGGCCGGTGCGGTGGCCGCCGCGATCGCGGTCCTGGCCGGCCCCCTCGCCTACTCGCTCCAGACGGCCTCGACCGCGCACACGGGGGCCATCGTCTCGGCCGGGCCGGGGTCGACCGGGGGTTCCCCGGCCGGCGGCGGGGGTGGTGGGCAGTTCGGCGGCGGGCAGTTCGGTGGGGGCCGGCCCGCGCCGGGGCAGTTGCCGTCCACCGGCGGGACCACCGGCGGGACCACCGGCGGGTTCCCCGGCGCCACCCCGGGGACGGGCCGCGGGGGCGGGGCGGCGGGGCTGCTGAACGCGACGACGCCGAGCGCCGCGCTGACGGCGCTGCTGGCGGCCGATGCCGACTCCTACACCTGGGTCGCCGCCACGACGGGGTCGAACAACGCGGCCGGGTACCAGCTCGCCACGCAGGAACCGGTGATGGCCGTGGGCGGGTTCAACGGCACCGACCCCGCCCCGACGCTGGCGCAGTTCCAGGCGTACGTGGCGGCCGGGCAGATCCACTACTACGTCGAGAGCTCGTCGACGGCCTCGACCGACACCGGCGGCAGCGACGCCTCGGCGCAGATCGCCGCGTGGGTCGCGGAGAACTTCACCGCCCTCGACGTCGACGGCACCACCGTGCACGACCTGACCAGCCGGGCGGCGGGCACCGCGACCTCCTGAGGCCCCCGCCCACCCCGCCGCGACCGAGGACCTGCGGGTCCCCGGTCGCGGTGGTGCGCCGGGCCCCGGAGGGGGGTGGACAGGGACCGCACAGCGAGCGCCCACGGCCCGAACAGCCCACCGGCCCACCCTGGGGGACATGACGCAGCGACTGCAGCACCGCCTCCTCGCCGCCGGCCTCGTCGCCGGCATCACCACCGTCGGCCTGGCCTCGGCCGCTCAGGCGACGACGGTGAGCACCGGCACCCGCCGGGAGGTCCAGGTGGCGCCCGTCTCCCCCACCGCGCTACCGGCCACCGTCGAGGCGGGCACCACCCGGCGCACCACCCAGGTGACGATCACCCTCTGAACGGCCCGCCCACCACGACGCGGTCCCCACCAGCGCCCCGGCCAGCAGCCAGCCGCCGAGGACGTCGGTGGGCCAGTGCGCGCCCAGCCAGACCCGGTCGACCGCGACGACCACCAGCTCCACCGCCCCCACGACGGCCACGACGCCGCGCCGGTCCGGCGGGGCGAGCAGCAGCACGAAGGTCAGCACCACGGTCGTGGAGGCCAGCACGTGCCCGGAGGGGAACGAGCCGCCGTGGGCCGTGGTCAGCCCGGCCTCCAGGGCGGGGCGGGCGCGGTCGGTGAGCGCCTTGACCGCCGGCGAGGCCACCGCCGCGACGGCCCCGGCGGCCAGCGCCGCCACCGCGGGGCGCCGGCGGCCGCCGCGGTACGTGACGACGACGCCGGCCAGGCCCACCAGGTAGACCCACACCGGCTGGGTGACGGCCTCGACGACCTGCGCCACGCGGGTCGTGGCGGGGCTGGCCTGCGCGGTCTGCACGGCGGGCGCCGACAGCGCGTCCAGCCCGGCCGTCGCCCCCGCCGTCACGGCGACGGTGAGGGCGACGAACCCGAGCGCGCAGACCAGGGCGAGCCGGATCACCCCTGCTCGGCGGCCTTCTTCTCGGGCTTCGCCTCCGGCGTGGCGTCGACGCCGGCCTCCTTGCGCTGCTGCGCGGTGATGGGCGCGGGCGCCGCGGTCAGCGGGTCGTACCCGCCGCCGGACTTGGGGAAGGCGATGACCTCGCGGATGGAGTCCGCACCGGCCAGCAGGGCGACGATGCGGTCCCAGCCGAAGGCGATGCCGCCGTGCGGCGGGGCGCCGAAGGAGAACGCGTCGAGCAGGAACCCGAACTTCTCCCGGGCGTCGGCCTCGGAGATGCCCATGACCGCGAACACGCGCTCCTGGACGTCGCGGCGGTGGATGCGGATCGAGCCGCCGCCGATCTCGTTGCCGTTGCAGACGATGTCGTAGGCGTTGGTCAGCGCCGCACCGGGGTCGGTGTCGAACGTGTCGAGGTGCTCGGGCTTGGGTGCGGTGAACGCGTGGTGCACCGCGTTCCAGGCGCCGCCGCCGATCGACACGTCGTCGTCCTCGGCCGCGGACTTGAACATCGGCGCGTCGACGACCCACAGGAACGACCACGCGTCCTCGTCGATCGCCCCGATCCGCTTCGCGATCTCGGCGCGGGCCGCGCCCAGCAGCGCGCGGGAGGGGTTCACCGCGCCGGCGGCGAAGAAGATGCAGTCGCCCGGGTTCGCGCCGACGTGCGCGGCGAGGCCGGCCCTCTCGGTGTCCGAGAGGTTCTTGGCGACCGGACCGGACAGTTCCCCGTCCTCGCCGACGAGGACGTAGGCCAGCCCGCGCGCGCCGCGCTGCTTGGCCCACTCCTGCCAGGCGTCGAGGGTCTTGCGCGGCTGGGAGGCCCCGCCGGGCATGACGACGGCACCGACGTAGGGCGCCTGGAACACCCGGAACGTGGTGTCGGCGAAGAACGGGGCGCACTCGACGAGCTCGATGCCGAACCGCAGGTCGGGCTTGTCGCTGCCGTAGCGGCGCATGGCCTCCTCGAAGGTCATGCGGGGCAGCGGGAGCTGCACGTCGTGGCCGATGAGCTTCCACAGCGAGGCGACGATCTGCTCGGCCAGGGCGATGACGTCGTCCTGCTCGACGAAGCTCATCTCGATGTCGAGCTGGGTGAACTCCGGCTGCCGGTCGGCGCGGAAGTCCTCGTCGCGGTAGCAGCGGGCGATCTGGTAGTAGCGCTCCAGGCCGGCGACCATGAGCAGCTGCTTGAACAGCTGCGGGCTCTGCGGCAGGGCGTACCAGGACCCCGGGGCCAGGCGGGCGGGGACGAGGAAGTCCCGGGCCCCCTCGGGCGTGGAGCGGGTCAGCGTCGGGGTCTCGACCTCGGTGAAGGCGTGCGCCTCGAGCACCTCGCGGGCGGCCTTGTTCGCGGCCGAGCGCAGCTTCAGCGCGTTGGCCGGGCCGGTCCGGCGCAGGTCGAGGTAGCGGTGCTTCAGCCGCGCCTCCTCGCCGACGTTGAGGTTGTCGTCGATCTGGAACGGCAGCGGCGCCGCCTCGGACAGGACCTCCAGCGCGGTGGTGTCGACCTCGACCGCGCCGGTGGCGATGCCGGGGTTCTCGTTGCCCTCCGGGCGCAGCCGGACGTCGCCGGTGATCCGGACGCAGTACTCGTTGCGCAGGTCGTGGGCGCCGCCGGCGTCGAGGATCTCGTCGCGGGCGACGACCTGGACGACGCCCGAGGCGTCGCGCAGGTCCAGGAACGCCACGCCCCCGTGATCGCGACGACGAGCCACCCACCCGGTGAGCGTCACGGTCTGTCCGGCGTGACCGGCGCGCAGGCTGCCGGCCTCGTGGGTGCGGAGCACGGGGAGTCCCTTCGATCGTCAGTGCGCTGGCTTGCGCACGGACGATCCTACGGAACCGGGCGGGCGGGTCGTCAGGAGCGGGCCCGGGCCGCCGGCACGGCCCCGGACTCGGCGCCGGCGAGCTCCCCGACCAGCCGCAGGGCGAGGCGGTCGAGCAGGACGAGGTTGACGGACGGGTCGGCGACGACGGCCAGGATGTGGGTGCTGCCGATCCCGTAGACCACGAGGTTCCCGTCGGTCCCCTTGACGGTGGTCTGCACGAACTCGCCGAGGGCGCCCGCGGACGCGGCGCGCTGGGCGATGCCCAGGACGGTCGCGACGATCGCGGCGGCGGACTCGTGGTCGCGCTCGGGGCCGTCGTCGTGGAAGGCCAGACCGTCGGTGCGGGCGACCAGGACGCGGCGGACGCCGTCGATGTCGCGCTTGAGGGCGCCGGACACGCGCAGGGCGTGCTGCTTGACGATCATGCGTTCACTCCATCGGTGACGGCCCGGCGACGGCTCTCCAGCGTGTGCGCGGCGTCCAGGAGCAGGCGCAGGACCGCGAGGCTCTGGTCCGGGTCCCGGGGGTCGCACGGCACCAGGGCGGTGGGCGAGGTGCCCAGCAGCTGGGCCAGGTGGGCCCGAGTGCCGGCGGGGTCGGCCCAGCGGCTCACCGCGACCAGGCGCGGGCAGGCCGGGGCGGTGCGGGCGAAGGCGGCGACGATCCCGGCGGCCTGGGCGATGCTCTCCGGGCGGCTGGCGTCGACCAGGACGACGTAGCCGTCCATGTTCTGCGCCAGCACCTCCCACGTGAAGGCGAAGCGCTCCTGCCCGGGGGTGCCGAACAGGGTGACGCGGGTGGCGCCCCAGGCGCTGGTGGGCGCGGGCGGGACGACGACGCTGGTGTGGTCGAGCGCGACCGTCGTCGACGTCTTCAGCGCCGCGGTCTCGTCGCTGACGCCGGTCTCGGTGGTGGTCAGGGTGCCGTCCAGGCCCGCGGTGACGGTCGCGGCGAAGGTCGTCTTGCCCGCCCCGAAGGGGCCGGTGACGACGATCTTGCGGACTGGCGTGGTCACGGGGCTCCCGGTGAGCGGTGGCGGGCGGTGGCGGGTGCTGCCGGCGTGCGGTGGAGCGGGTGGTGCTGGGTGGTCGTGCGGGGCTCGTCAGATCGCCAGGTCGCGCTCGAGGATCGTCAGCTGGCGGCGGGCCATGGCGAGGTTCGAGGAGTCCTTCTTCAGCACCAGGTACAGGAACAGGCCCTGGCCGGACTGCGACTGGATGAGGCGGATCAGGTGGATCTGCGAGCCGAGGGTGATGAGGATGTCCTCGATCGGCTCGTTCAGGCCCAGGCGCTGCATCGTGCGCAGCTTGGCGCGGACGACGTCGGTGTTGCCGGCGGCGGCGACGTCGAGGTCGAGCGCGCCGCCCCCGGCCTGGCCGAGGGACATGCCCGACTCGTAGTCGACGAGGGCGGCGGCGGTGGCGCCGTCGATCTCGAGGGCGGCCTTGAGGGTGGCGTCGACGTTGGTCACGTCTGGTCCTTCCGGTTCGTGGGGCGGACCGCGGCCGATCCGCGTTCCGAGGCTGTCCCCTACTAGTTCGGTCGTTCCGCCCGGCGGCTGAACGGCCCGAGCCGGTCTCAACGGGTGATCCTCGTTGCGACGAACGGGTGAGAACCCCTGCTGCACAGGCTGATCCCTTCGTCAAGGACGGGAGGGCAGGTTGCTCCGGACGGGGCCGGGGACCCGCGCGGCGCCGGGCGGGCGCGGCGCCGCCGCGTTCGAGTTGTCTCCTCCCCGGGCGCGGGGGTTCACTCCTGGTACCTCGCCCCGACGTCGTGTCGCGAGGCGCTGGGTGGTCCGCGACGACCGCGTCGGTGCGCGGCGGGAGGGGAGGTCGGTCGTGCCGGACGCGCTCAGCCGGGAGCACCACCTGCGGCGGCGGGCCGAACGGGTCAGGGTCGTGCTGGAGGCGCTGTGGGGCGACCAGCTGCCCGACGCCCCCGACCCCGTCCTGACGGTCCTGGTCGACACCGTCGCCGTCGACGACCAGCACGGGGTGCAGGACCAGCTCGTCGTGCAGGGCGACGGCCTGAGCCTGCAGGCGCTGGCCGCCGTCCTGGCCGACGCGCGCTCGAGCGCGACCCCGGCCCTCGTCCCGCCCGACCTGCGGGCCCGGCTCGCCGGGCTGCGGCCCGCCGCGGAGCGGGTGGTCGACCTGCGCGCGACGGGTGAGGTCGCCCTGCCGAGCGAGGCGACCGGCGCCTGGGAGTACGACGCCCGGGAGGGCACCGTCTCCTGGGACGCGCGCGGCGGCGCGCTGTGCGGCCTCGGTGACCACCCCGGGGTCGCCGCCCTGCCGGAGTGGCTGCGCCGCGGCGTGCACGAGCAGGACCGGTCGCTGGTCGCCGCGGCCCTGCGGTCCTCGGCCGCGACGGGACGGCCGTACGACGTGCGGTTCCGGGTCGCGCCACCGGGGCGCGCGGTGGTCCTGGCCCGCGGCCGGGTGCTGACCGGGCCCGGCGGCGGGGTGCGGGTCCTGGGGTTCGCGGCCGAGGACGCCGGCGCGGGCTGACACCCGCCCCGGTCCGTGCCAGGGTCGGCCCGTGCCGAGGAAGCCGGACCCGCGCCCCGCCCCGCCGGACCCCGACCTGCCCGCCGACGAGGCCGACCTGCTCCCGGCGGTCGCCGCGCCGCGCGCGGGCGGCTCCTACGACGGGCAGCGGTTCGGTCCCGAGCTGGACCTGTCCGGCGCCGACGCCCGCGACGCCCGCTTCCTGGGTTGCGTGCTGCGGCCGGTGCGGGCCGACGGCCTCGTGCTCGTCGGGGCCCGCGTCGTGGACTGCCTGGTCGCCGACCTGGCCGCGACCGAGGCGCCCTGGCGCGCGGGGACCTGGCGCGACGCGGTGCTGTCGGGGGTCCGCGTCGGCGCCCTGGACCTGTCGGCGGCGGTCTGGGACCGCGTGGAGGTCCGCGGCGGCCGCTACGACTTCGTGAACCTGCGCGGGGCCGAGCTGGTGGACGTCACGTTCACGGACGTGGACCTGCGCGACGTCGACCTCAGCGGGGCCCGCCTGACGCGGGTGCGCTTCGCGGGCTGCCGGATCGGGCACCTCGACGTCGGCTCGGCCACGCTGTCGGCGGTGGACCTGACCTCCAGCGAGCTGGCGGGCCTGTCCGGGGTGGGGGGCCTGCGCGGGGCGCGGGTCAGCGCGGTGCAGCTGGCCCAGCTCGCGCCGCTGCTCGCCGAGCACCTCGGGCTGGAAGTCGTCTAGGCGCCACCCTCGGCCCCGCCGGACGTGCGGGGCTCAGGTGGTGGCGGGCGCGCCGGCGTGCAGGGCCCGGACGAGGGCGGCCAGCTCCGGCACGTCACCGGCGCGGGCCAGGCACTCCTCGAGGACGGCGTCGTGAGCCGGGCGCGCGGCGAGCAGCAACCGCTGCCCGGCGGCGGTCAGCTCGGTGTAGATGCCGCGGCGGTCGTCGTCGCACAGGACGCGGGTGAGCAGGCCCCGCTCCTCCAGGCGGGTCACCAGCCGGGTGGTGGCGCTGCTGGACAGCGCCGCGGCGCGCGCCAGCTGACGCATCCGCATGTGCCAGCCGTCCTGGCGGCTGAGGGCGTCGAGCACGGTGAACTCGACGACCGAGAGCCGGTGCTCGCGCTGCAGCGAGCGCTCCAGCTCGGTCTCGATGAGCGAGTGCAGCGCGGCGAGCGTGCGCCACCCGCTGGCGCGGATCTCGACCGCGTCGTCGGCGATGCCCATGGCGACCTCCTCGGTGGGGTCCCAGCGTACCTCACTTGCGCCGGTAGAACGCGTGTGCAAGCATTTTCGCTGCGTCTGCAACTACTGCAGACGCGTTCTACCGTCGTCGTCATCGGGTCGAGCGACCGCTCCCCGTGGAAGGACCACCATGCCCACCGCTCTGCTCGCCCTCGCCCTGGGCGGGTTCGGGATCGGCCTGACCGAGTTCGTGATCATGGGCCTGCTGCCCGAGGTCGCCACCGACTTCTCGATCACCGAGGCCCGGGCCGGCTACCTGATCTCCGGCTACGCCCTCGCCGTCGCCGTCGGCGCCGTCGGCCTGACCGTCGCGCTGTCCCGGGTGGCGCGCAAGCGCGCCCTCCTGGCGCTGATGGTGCTGTTCATCGCCGGCAACGTGCTGTCCGCCCTCGCCCCCACGTACGCGGTGGCGATGACCGGCCGGGTCCTCGCCGCCCTGTGCCACGGCGCCTTCTTCGGCATCGGCGCGGTCGTCGCCGCCGGCCTCGTCCCCGCCCACCGCGCCGCCGCCGCCATCTCCCTGATGTTCGCCGGCCTCACCACCGCCAACGTGCTGGGCGTCCCGCTCGGGACGTTCCTGGGGCAGGCCGCCGGCTGGCGCTCCACGTTCTGGGCCATCAGCCTCATCGGCGTCGTCGCCCTGGCCGGCATCGCCGTCCTCGTCCCCGCCGGCCCCGCCCCCGCGCGCGGGGGCGGCCTCCTGCGCGAGTTCGCCGTCTTCCGCTCGGGGCAGGTGTGGGCCTCGATCGCCGTCACCGTCCTGGGCTACGGCGGCATGTTCGGCGCCTTCAGCTACATCGCCTTCACCCTCACCGGGGTCTCCGGCTTCTCCGCGACCACCGTGCCCTGGCTGCTGGTGCTCTTCGGCGTCGGGCTGTTCGCCGGCAACCTCGCCGGCGGCCGGGCGGCCGACGCCCACCTGACCGCGACCCTCGTCACCGTCCTGAGCGTGCTCGCGGTCGTGCTCGTCGTCTTCTCCCTGGTCGCCGGCCACCAGGTCGCCACCCTGGTCGCCCTGCCGCTCATGGGCGGGTTCGGGTTCGCGACCGTGCCCGGGCTGCAGATGCGCACCCTGAGCCACGCCCGCTCGGCCCCCACGCTGGCCTCGGGGGCGAACATCGCCGCCTTCAACGTCGGCAACGCCCTGGGCGCCTGGATCGGCGGGGTGACCATCGCCGCCGGGCTCGGCTACACCTCCCCGCTGTGGGCCGGCGGCCTGCTCACCCTCGCCGGCCTGGCCGTGCTCCTGGTCGCGGCCCACGCCCCCGGCGGCGAGCTGCACCGCGGCGCGCACCGGGCCGCCGACGCGCCCGCGCCGCAGGTCGCCTCCCCCCGCTGAACCGGGGGGTCACAGGCCCCGCAGGTACGGGTTCGCGGCGCGCTCGCGGCCCACGGTCGTCGCCGGCCCGTGCCCGGGCAGGACCACCGTCGCGTCCGCCAGCGGCAGGACCCGGGTCGCCAGGCTGCGCCGCATGGCCAGGGGGTCCCCGCCGGGCAGGTCGGTGCGCCCGACCGAACCGGCGAACAGCACGTCCCCGGACAGCAGCAGCGGCACGTCCTGCCCGCGCCCGGCCGAGGGGTCCAGGGAGAACAGCACCGACCCCTCGGTGTGCCCGGGGGCGTGGGAGACGGTGAGCTCCAGCCCGGCCGGCGCCAGCCGCTGGGCGTCGCCCACCGTGACGACGTCCTCCGGCTCGCGCCAGCGGACGGTGCCCGTCGTGGCCTCCAGGGCCGCCCGCAGCGGCTCACCCAGGCCGGCCAGCGGGTCGCGCAGCCGGTACGCGTCGTCGTGGTGGATGGTCGCGGCGATCCCGTGCGCCCCGCACACCGGCGTCACCGAGTAGGTGTGGTCGACGTGGCCGTGCGTCAGCAGCACCGCGACCGGCTTGAGGCGGTGCCGACGCAGGACCTCGGCGAGCCGGTCGGCGACGTCGACGCCGGGGTCGACGACGACGCACTCGGCGCCGGCCTGCGGGGCCAGCACGTAGCAGTTCGTCCCGAACACGGACGCCTCGACGCGGTCGATGAGCACGGACGGGAGCGTACTGACGACGCGCTGCGACCGGCGGCGCGCGGTCACGGGCTGCGCCGTTCGAGGGCCTGGGACCTAGGATGAGGCAGGTGACCGAGCAGCCCCAGGAGCCGGCGTCCCCCCAGGACGTGGCGGACACCCCCCAGACCCCCGTGACCACCGACGAGGAGACCGTCCAGGAGACGGCCGCCCCGGTGGCCGAGCAGCCGGCCGAGGAGGCCGGGGCGCAGCCCGAGCCGCAGGAGCAGCCGGAGCCGCAGGAGGGCGGCGAGCCGTCGCAGGCGACCGCGGCCGGTCCCCGGCCCCGCCCCACCCCCGGCTCCGCGCGCCCGACCCCGCGCCCGGCGCCCGCCGCCGTCGTCCCGGCCGCCGCGGCCGCCGGTGGTGCGGCCGAGGCGCCCGCCGAGGTCGGGCACACCACGACCGTCGACCGCGAGGCGGCGGCGGCCTTCGGGCGCGTGGACGAGAACGGGACCGTCTGGGTGCGCCGCGCCGACGGCGAGCACGAGGTCGGCGCCTACCCCGACGCCACCCCCGAGGAGGCCATCGCCTACTACGTGCGCAAGTTCGAGGAGGTCGTGGCCCAGGTCGACCTGTTCGAGCAGCGGCTGCGCAGCACCGAGCTGGGCGGCAAGGACATCGTCGCCGGCGTCAGCGCGCTGCGCACCGCGCTGGCCGAGACCCGCGCCGTGGGCGACCTCGACCACCTCGCCGCCCGGGTCGAGGCCCTGGCGACCGTGGCCGACGAGGCCCGCGCCGCCGCCGACCGGGCCCGGGCCGCGCACCGCGAGGAGCTGCGCGCCGGCCGCCTGAAGATCGTCGAGGAGGCCGAGCAGATCGCCGCCCAGGACCCCGAGAAGGTCCAGTGGCGCGCCTCCGGCGAGCGGCTGCGCACCCTGTTCGAGGAGTGGAAGGCCGCCCAGCGCGAGGGCCGGCTCGACAAGCGCTCCGAGGACGACCTGTGGAAGCGCTTCAGCCACGCCCGCAGCGCCTTCGACAAGATGCGCCGGCACCACTTCGCCGCTCTCGGCGAGCAGCGCAACTCCGTCCGCAGCGACAAGGAGAAGCTCGTCGCCGAGGCCGAGGCGCTGTCCACCTCCACGGACTGGCGCGGCACCACCAACGCCTACCGGGCGCTGATGGACCGCTGGAAGGCCGCCGGCCGGCTCGGCCGCAAGGACGACGACGCGCTGTGGGAGCGCTTCCGCGCCGCGCAGGACGTGTTCTTCGCCGCCCGCACGGCCGCCAACGAGGCCGTCGACGAGGAGTTCAAGGACAACCTCGTCGTCAAGGAGCAGCTGCTGGCCGAGGCCGAGGCGCTCCTGCCGATCAAGGACCTGAACGCCGCGAAGAAGGCGCTGGGGAGCATCCAGGACCGCTGGGAGGCCGCGGGCAAGGTGCCGCGCGCCGACCTCGGCCGCGTGGAGGGCCGGCTGCGGGCCGTGGAGACCGCCGTCCGCGACGCCGAGCAGGCCCGCTGGTCGCGCACCAACCCCGAGACCCAGGCCCGCGCCGGTGGTCTCGCCGGGCAGCTCGAGAACGCGATCCGGGAGCTGGAGGCCGACGTCGAGAAGGCCCGCGCCACCGGCGACACCCGGGCCCTGGCCCGCGCCGAGGAGGCGCTGCGCGCCCGTCGCGCCTGGCTCGACGCGGCCCAGGCCACCCTGCGCGACGCCCGCTGAGCGCACCGGCACGCCCCCCGCACGGCCCTCGTCCACACCCGTGGGCGGGGGCCGTGCGCCGTCGCGGCGCACCTGCTGGACTGCGGGGGTGGACACCGGCTGGCTCCCCTCCGTCCTGCGCCGCGGCGCCGACGTCGACCCCACCCGCCCCTGGCGGGCGCCGGACCGGGCCGGCACCGACCGCGACCTGCGCGCCGGCGTGCTCCGCCGGGTGGTCGGCGACGTCGTCGTCGCCGCCGACGTGCAGGTCGACGCCCCGCTGCGCGCCCGGGCGCTGGCCCTGCTGCTGCCGCCCGGCGCCGTCGTGCTGGGGGCGGCCGCGCTGTGGGTGCACCTCGGTCACCCGCTGACCAGCCCCACCGAGGTCCTGCTGTGCGGTCGCCGGCTGCCGCCGGTCCCGGCAGGGACGGGGCTGCGGTTCAGCCTCAGCCGGCGCCGGCCGGACCCCAGCGAGCTGACGACCCTGGGCCCGCTGACCCTGACCGTGCCGGCCCGCGGCCTGCTCGACGTCGCCGCCGTCCACCCGCACCGCGCGGAACGGCTGCGGGCGGCGCTGACCGCGGCCGGGCTGCTCGACGAGAGCGCGGTGCAGCGGGCCAGCGACCTGGCCCGGGGCCGCGCGCACGTCCGCACCGCGCGGCGCGCCCTGGCCCTGCCCCGCGACGGCCGCCGGGCCGGGGCGCTCAGCCCTTCTGCGGGCGCGAGGCCATGACGCGGTAGGCGTCGAAGACCCCGTCGACGCGGCGGACCGCGCCGAGCACCTGGTTCAGGTGGCTCGGCTCGGCCATCTCGAAGGAGAACTTCGACAGCGCCACCCGGTCCCGGCTCGTGCTCACCGTGGCCGACAGGATGTTGACGTGGTTGTCCGACAGGACCCGCGTGACGTCGGAGAGCAACCGGGCCCGGTCCAGCGCCTCGACCTGGATCTGCACCAGGAACAGCCGCGCCTGCCCGCTGGGCATCGCCGAGGCCCACTGGACCTCGACGATGCGCTCGGGTTCCTCGCGCAGCTTCGCGACGTTCTCGCAGTCGCCGCGGTGCACCGAGACCCCCGCCCCGCGGGTGACGAAACCGACGATGGGGTCGTTGGGCACCGGGGTGCAGCACTTGGCGAGCTTCACCCACACGTCACCGGCGCCGGCCACGACCACGCCGGCCTCACCGCTGCTGCGGCTGGGCCGGCTGCGGCCCGGGGTGGTGGCCTCGGCGAGGTCCTCCTCGACCGCGGCCTCCCCGCCGACGGCCGCGATGAGCTTGTCGACGACGTGCTGCGCCGAGACGTGCCGCTCCCCCACCGCCGCGTACAGCGACGACACGTCGGGGTGGTTCAGCTCGCGGGCGACGACGAGCAGGGAGTCGTGCGAGAGCAGCCGCTGCAGCGGCAGGTGCTGCTTGCGCATCGCGCGGGCGATCTCGTCCTTGCCCTCCTCGATCGCCTCCTCGCGGCGCTCCTTGGAGAAGTGCTGCTTGATCTTGTTCCGCGCCCGGGGGCTCTTGACGAAGCTGAGCCAGTCGCGGCTGGGGGCCGCGCCGTCGGCCTTGGAGGTGAAGATCTCCACGAGGTCGCCGTTGTCGAGGGTCGAGTCCAGCGGCACGAGGCGGCCGTTGACCCGGGCCCCCATCGTGCGGTGCCCGACCTCGGTGTGGACGGCGTAGGCGAAGTCGACCGGAGTGGACCCGGCGGGCAGCTGCTGGACGTCGCCCTTGGGCGTGAACACGAAGACCTGGTTCGCGCCGATCTCCCAGCGCAGGTCGTCGAGGAAGTCGCCCGAGGTCGACTCCCGCTGCCACTCCACGACCGAGCGCAGCCAGTCCATCTCCGTCTGCGGGCGGGCCTGCCCGCCGACGGCGTTGGGGTCGTCCTTGTACTTCCAGTGCGCCGCGACGCCGTACTCGGCGCGCTGGTGCATGTTGTAGGTGCGGATCTGGATCTCGACGGGCTTGCCCTCGGGCCCGATGACCGTCGTGTGCAGCGACTGGTACATGTTGAACTTGGGCATCGCGATGTAGTCCTTGAACCGGCCCGGGACCGGGTTCCAGCGCGCGTGCAGCGCGCCCAGGACGGCGTAGCAGTCGCGGACCGAGTCGACCAGGACGCGCACGCCGACGAGGTCGTAGATCTCGGCGAAGTCCCGGCCGCGGACGATCATCTTCTGGTAGATCGAGTAGTAGTGCTTGGGCCGGCCCGTGACGGTCGACTTGACCCGCGCGCTCTTGAGGTCCTCCTCGATCTGGGCCCGCACGCCCTGCAGGTACTCCTCGCGGGCCGGGGCGCGGTCGGCGACGAGCCGGACGATCTCGTCGAACACCTTCGGGTAGACCGTCGCGAACGACAGGTCCTCCAGCTCCCACTTGATGGTGTTCATCCCCAGCCGGTGCGCCAGCGGGGCGTAGATCTCCAGCGTCTCGCGGGCCTTCCGCTCCGCCGAGCCGGCCGAGACGTAGCGCCAGGTGCGGGCGTTGTGCAGCCGGTCGGCCAGCTTGATGACCAGGACGCGGATGTCCTTGGCCATCGCGACGATCATCTTGCGGACGGTCTCGGCCTGCGCGGCGTCGCCGTAGGTGACCTTGTCGAGCTTGGTGACGCCGTCGACGAGCAGCGCGATCTCGTCGCCGAACTCCTGCCGCAGCGTCGCGAGCTGGTAGTCGGTGTCCTCCACGGTGTCGTGCAGCAGCGCCGCGGCCAGCGTGGGCGGGGTCATGCCGAGCTCGGCGAGGATCGTGGCGACCGCGACGGGGTGGGTGATGTACGGGTCGCCGCTCTTGCGGCGCTGGCCGTCGTGCGCGCGCTCGGCGCGCTCGAAGGCCTTCTCCACCACCGACAGGTCGGCCTTGGGGTGGGTCGTGCGCACCGTCCGCAGCAGCGGTTCGAGGACGGGCGAGACGGTCTGCTGGCGCTGCTGCCCGAAGCGGGCCAGCCGGGACAGCATCCGCCCCGCGGTCACCGGCCCGGTGTAGCTCTCCTGGCCGCGGCGGCGCTCGGGGCCGTTGGGCCGGGACCCGTTCGCGGGGCGCTGGGCCGGGCCGGGTGCCGGGACGATCGCGGCCGGCCGGCTGCCGCCCGCCGCGGGGGTCTCCCCGGGGGTCGTCCCGGTCGTCGTCCCGGTCGTCGTCACGGGCTCGGCCGGGGCGCTGGTGGCGGGGGGCTCGGCGTGGGTGTGGGTACCGTCTGCCATGGCGTCCTCCGTCGTCGTCCGGGCGTCCAGTCTAGGTCGCGCCCCGGCGCCACGTGACACCACCGGGTGACCCCCGCCGGGTGGGGCGGCGCCCCACCCCCAGGGCTCGGCCCTCAGGGCTCGGTGCGCAGGGCCACCACGGGCCGGTCCCCCAGCGGCGCGCGGCCGCCCAGGGACGCCAGCTCCAGGAGCACCACGAGGGCCACGACCTCGGTCCCGGCCTCCTCCAGCAGCTCGCAGGCCGCGCGGGCCGTGCCGCCGGTGGCGAGCACGTCGTCGACGAGCAGGACGCGCTCGCCGGGGCGCACCGCCGTCGCCGCCAGCTCCAGCGCGGCGGTGCCGTACTCCAGCGCGTAGTCCCGGCGCAGCACCGGCGGCGGCAGCTTGCCCGCCTTGCGCACGGGCCAGAACCCCAGGCCGGCCCGCTCGGCGGCGGGCGCGGCGAGCATGAACCCGCGGGCCTCGATCCCGGCGACCACGGTGGCCCCCACCCGCTGCGCCACCTCCACCACCGCGGCGGTGACCCGGCCCAGGGCGACCGGGTCGGCCAGCAGCGGGGTGATGTCCTTGAACACCACCCCCGGCTGGGGGAAGTCGGGGACGTCGCGGATCCCCGCGGCCACGACCGCCGAGACCGGCTCGGCGCCGGGGTCCGGCGTCGGGGTCACTGCGAGGCCGCCGGCTGCTGCGGGCGGACGCCGTCGCGCACGTCCCGGTCCAGCGCCGCGACGCGCCCCTCGCGCGCGCGCAGCGTGACCAGCAGCGGGGTCGCTACGAAGATCGAGGAGTAGGCCCCAACGAGCATCCCGACGAACAGGGCCAGGCTGATGTCCCGCAGCGTCCCGGCCCCCAGCAGCAGGT
Source organism: Kineococcus rugosus (assembly GCF_050871975.1). NCBI lineage: Bacteria > Bacillati > Actinomycetota > Actinomycetes > Kineosporiales > Kineosporiaceae > Kineococcus > Kineococcus rugosus. The sequence continues at coordinate 100,696 of NZ_JBJLSJ010000001.1, forward strand.
CCCCGATGAAGAGGATGGCCGCGACGGGCAGCAGCGCGACCACGGTCGTGTTGACCGACCGCACGACGGTCTGGTTGACGGCGTGGTTGGCGGCGTCGGCGAAGGTGCGGTCGCGGTGGAGGAAGGCCTCCTCGGTGTTCTCGCGCACCTTGTCGAACACGACGACCGTGTCGTACAGCGAGTACCCCAGGATGGTGAGGAACCCGATGACCGACGCCGGCGTGACCTCGAACCCGGTCAGGGCGTAGACCCCCGCGGTGATGATCAGGTCGTGGAAGAGGGCCACGAGCGAGGCGACCGCCATCTGCCAGGCCCGGAAGTACAGGGCCATGACGATCGAGACGACCACCAGGAACACGACGAGGCCGGTGAGCGCCTTGCGGGTGACGTCGGCACCCCAGCTCGGCCCGACCGTGGAGGTCGCGACCTCGGTCCGCGGGACGTCCAGGCGCTGGGCGAGCTCAGCGCTGACGGCGTCCAGCTGCTGCGTGGTCAGCGTCTCGGTCTGGACGCGGATCCCCGACCCCGCGGTGGTGACCGTGGGGACCGAACCGGACACGACGGCCTCGACGGCCTCCCGCGCGGCCTGCTGGTCGGAGGTGCCCGAGACGCGGAACTCCGTGCCGCCCTCGAACTCGATGCCGTACGTCAGCCCCGGCTTCCACAGCAGGACGGCCGAGACGAGGACGAGCGCGGCGGCGAGGAGGAACCACAGCTTGCGCCGGCCCACGAAGTCGAAGGTGGACTCACCGGTGTAGAGCCGGTTGCCCAGCTGCGCCATGCCCATCAGGAACCGCCCTCGTTCTCGTCGTCCGCGCCGTGCCCGGCCTCGGTCCCGCCGCCGCTGCGGGCCTTCTCGCGCTCGGCCTCGCGCTCGGCCCGGCGCAGCTCGGCGACCGTCGGGCGGTGCTCGCCGTGGTGCAGCGCGTGCCGGGCCACGACCGACCCGAGGTGCTCGGGGTCGAAGCCGGACAGCTTGTGCCCGCCGCCGAAGAACTTCGTCCTCGCCAGCAGGGCCACGACCGGGTGGGTGAAGAGCACGACCACGACGAGGTCGATGATCGTCGTGATGCCCAGGGTGTACGCGAAGCCGCGGACGTTGCCGACGGCCAGGACGTACAGCACGACCGCCGACAGCAGGCTGACGGCGTCGGAGATGAGGATGGTGCGCCGCGCCCGGTGCCAGCCGGCCTCCACGGCCGAGGACAGGATGCGCCCGTCCCGGATCTCGTCGCGCACCCGCTCGAAGAACAGGATGAAGGAGTCGGCCGTGACGCCGATGGCGACGATGAGGCCGGCCACGCCGGCGAGGCTGAGGCGGAAGCCCTGCAGCCAGCCCAGCAGCAGGATGACCCCGTAGTTCAGGGCCGCGGCCAGGACGAGGCTGGCGACGGTGACCAGCCCCAGCGCCCGGTACTGCACCAGCATGTACGCCACGACGAGGACGAGGCCCACGAGCCCGGCGATGAGGCCGTTGCGCAGCTGGTCCGACCCCAGGGTGGCCGAGACCTGCTGCTCGGTGTCGACCCGGAAGGAGACCGGCAGCGCCCCGAACTGCAGCTGCTGCGCGAGCGCCTCGGAGGACTCCTGGGTGAAGTTGCCGGTGATGTCGACGTCGGCGCCGAAGCGCTGGTCCACCGTCGGCGCGGTGACGACGAGGCCGTCGAGGACGGCGGCGAACTGGTTGCGCGGCGACTCCAGCGTGGAGATGCGCGTGGTGAGGTCGGAGAAGGCCCGCGCGCCCTCGGCGTTGAACTTCAGCCGCACCACCCAGCGGCCGGTGTTGAAGCCGGAGCTGTTCGTCTCCTGCGCCGAGACGGCGCTGACGAGGTCGGTTCCCTGGAGCTCGGCGGGGCCGAGCACGTACTTGACCGATCCGTCCTGCTCGCAGGTCACCAGCGGCTTGGCCGGGTCGTCGACGACGCCGCCCTCGCGCTGGGCCGGGTCGGCGCAGTCGAGGTTGTAGAAGAGCTGGGCGACCTCGGGCAGGTCCCGCCAGGCCAGGTCGCTGGCGTCGGTCGGCGCGACGGACGGGGTGCTGCTGGGCTGCCCCGGCCCGGGGGTGGGCGTCGGGGTCGCGATGTCGGCCAGCGTCGGCGGGGTGGTCGCGGTGTCGGCGGGGACCTCGGCCGGCGGGGTGGTCGCGGCCTGGAGGGCGGCCGGGGCGGCGGCGCCGTCGGCGCTCTGCGTCGGCGAGGGCTCGCCCGTCGAGGTCACCGTGGCGGTGGGCTCGGGGGCCGGCGTGGCGCCGTCGGTCGGCGTCGGGGCGGGCTCGGCGGCGGGCGCCTGCGTCGGCTCGGCGTAGAGCACGACGCGCATGCGCAGCTGCGCCGACTGCGAGATCAGGTCGAGCTGCTCGCGGGTCGCCTGGCCCGGGATGGAGACGGAGATGTTCTGCCCGCCCTGGACCTGCACCTCGGTCTCGGACAGGCCGGTGGCGTCGACGCGCTGGCGGATGATCTCGGCCGCGCGCTCGACCTGCTCGGTCGGGACGGTGCCGCCGGTGAGCGAGCGCGGGGTGAGGACGACCTGCGTGCCGCCCTCGAGGTCGAGGGCCAGCCCGGGCGACCAGCGGGCGTCGCTCCAGATCGACCCGGCTCCCACCGCGGCGAAGACGGCGACGACGACGAGCACCATGGCCGCCAGCGTGCGCCCCGGGCGGGGTCGACGGATCGGTGCGCCGCGGCGCACGCGTGGGGGCCCGGTGGGCCGGTCGTTGGACACTCGATACCTCGGGACAGGGCCGACCGGGTGACGGAGTGTCACCCGGTCAGCACAAGCTTGTCACTGCTCGTGGACGACTGCTGTCTTACCAGTAGTCGTCAGGGACGGGCAGCACCGCCCTGGGTGTCGTCACCCGGCGTGTCCTGCTCACGGGTGGGGGCCTCGTCGCGCTTGGTGAGGTCCAGCCCCTCCAGCGAGTCGGGGACCTGCTCGGCCGGGGTCACCACGCGGGCCACGGCCCGCGGCGTCCACCGGGTCCGCAGACCGGGGGCGATCTCGATGACGACGTACTGGTCGGTCCGCTCCACCACGGTGCCGAACATCCCCGAGGTCGTCATGACCTCCGAACCCGGACCGATGCTGTTCTGCATCTGCTGCTGGGCCTTCTGCTGCTTGCGCGTCCGGCTGAACATGAACACCAGCAGGGCAGCCATGATCAGCAGGAAGAACAACGAGCTGCTGCTACCACCCACGAGAATCCCTCTCCGCACCGGCGGGATCGACGGCTCGCCGGTGCCTGCGCCGGCCCTGTGCCGACTCGGCCGGCCCAACGCGGCGAGGACCTGCCTGGTTCCGCAGGACCCGCGCGGGACCGACTCGCCCGAGGAGTCTAGGGGTCACCCGGTCGGGGCCGGGGGATCCTCCTCGTCCAGGGCGGGTTGCCACGCCGCCCCCACCGCGTCCGGCGGCGGGGTCAGGCCGAGGTGCGCCCACGTCTGCGGCAGGGCGATCCGCCCGCGCGGAGTCCGCCCCAGCAGCCCCTCGCGCACCAGGAACGGCTCGGCGACCGTCTCGACGGTCTCGGCCTCCTCCCCCACGACCACGGCCAGCGTCGACAGGCCCACCGGCCCCCCGCCGAAGCGGCGGCACAGGGCGTCCAGGACGGCGCGGTCGAGGCGGTCCAGGCCGCGCTCGTCGACCTCGTACACCGCCAGCGCGGCCCGCGCGGCCGCGCGGTCCACGATCCCGGACCCCCGCACCTGGGCCCAGTCCCGGACCCGCCGCAGCAGCCGGTTGGCGATGCGCGGCGTCCCGCGCGAGCGGCGGCCGATCTCGGCGGCCCCCTCGGCGGTCAGCTGCACCCCCAGCAGGGAGGCGCTGCGGCGCAGCACCTGCACGAGCTCCTCGGCGGTGTAGAAGTCGAGGTACCCGGTGAAGCCGAACCGGTCGCGCAGCGGTGCCGGCAGCAGCCCCACGCGCGTCGTGGCCCCCACCAGCGTGAAGCGCGGCAGCTCCAGCGGGATCGCCGTCGCGCCCGGGCCCTTGCCGACGACGACGTCGACCCGGAAGTCCTCCATCGCGATGTAGAGCATCTCCTCGGCCGGGCGCGCCATCCGGTGGATCTCGTCGAGGAACAGCACCTCGCCCTCGTCCAGGGAGCTCAGCACCGCGGCCAGGTCCCCGGCGTGCTGGATCGCCGGCCCGCTGGACTGCCGCAGCGGCGCCCCCATCTCCTCCGCGACGATCATCGCCAGCGTCGTCTTGCCCAGCCCGGGCGGGCCGGAGAACAGGACGTGGTCGCTCGGGGCCTGCCGGGCGCGGGCCGCGTCCAGCACGAGGGACAGCTGCTCGCGCACGACCTTCTGCCCGACGAACTCGTCGAGGCCGCGCGGGCGCAGGGCGGACTCGGCCGCGCGCTCGCGCTCGTCGGCCCCCGTGGTCACCAGACGGTCCTCCATCAGCGGCCCGACAGGTGGCGCAGGGCCGCGCGCAGGGTGGCGGCGACGTCCAGGTCGGCCGGGGCGTCCCCGTCGGGGCCGCCGAGCACGACGTCGACGACGTCGCCGGCCTGCTTGAGCGGGTACCCCAGGCCGACGAGCGCCTCGACGACCTGGTCCTTGCGGGCGTCGCCGGCCGGGACGGCCGCCGGCGCCGGGGCCGCGCCCACCGGCGGGCCCAGCCGGTCCCCCAGCTCCAGGCAGATGCGCTGCGCGGTCTTGCGCCCGATGCCGGGGACCCGCACGAGCGCCGCGTGGTCCTCGGCGGCCACGGCGGCGCGGATCCCGTCGGGGCGGTGGACGGCGAGCATCGCCAGCGCCATCTTCGGCCCGACGCCGGAGGCGGTCTGGACGACCTCGAAGACCTCCTTCTCGTCGGCGTCGGCGAACCCGAACAGCGTCAGGGAGTCCTCGCGCACCACCAGCGTGGTGTGCAGCAGCGCCTCCTCGCCGACGCGCAGGCCGGCCAGGGTCGCCGGGGCGGCCAGGACGAGCATGCCGACCCCCCCGACCTCCACGACCGCCGAGTCCAGCCGCACCGCGAGCACCTGCCCGCGCACCGACGCGATCACCACACCTCCAGGGACGGACGAACGTTTGTACGAGAGGCTAGACGCCCCCGCCGACACGACCCCCCAGGCGCGCCGCCGCGGGGCCGGGTGCAGAGTGCGACCGTGAGCCACGAGCAGCACGCCAACCCGCGCCAGAACGTCACCTTCGACGCCCCGGGCACCGAGACCGGGCACGCCCACGGCTACCTGCGCACGCCGGCCTCCGGCCGCGGGCCCGGCGTCGTCGTGATCCAGGAGTGGTGGGGCCTGACCGACCACGTCGTCGCCGTCGTCGACCGGTTCGCCGCCGAGGGCTTCGTCGCCCTGGCCCCGGACCTGTACGGCGGCCGCACGACCCACGACTCCGCCGAGGCGGCGCGGTTCCTCGCCGAGCTGCCGCCCGAGCGCGCGGCCCGCGACCTCGCCGGCGCCGTGACGTACCTGCTGGACCGGCCGGAGACCACCTCCGCCGCGGTCGGCGCCGTGGGCTTCTGCATGGGCGGCGCGTTCGTCCTCACGCTGGCCGCGCAGCAGGGCGAGCGGGTCGGCGCGGCCGTCCCCTGGTACGGCGTCCCCGGCCCGGGCACCGACTACTCCGGGCTGCGGGCCGCGGTGCTGGGCCACTACGGGCAGGAGGACACCTCCGTCCCCCTCGAGGCCGTCCGCGCCACCGCGCAGCGCATCCGCGAGCAGGCGGAGGTCGAGGTGACGATGCACGAGTACCCCGCCCCGCACGCCTTCTACAACGACGAGCGGCCCAGCTACCGCCGCGAGTCCGCCGAGCTGGCCTGGGAGCGGACGACGACGTTCCTGCGCGGGCGCCTCGCGGCCGCCTCGGCCTCGGCGTAGGCGTTCCGGCGCCCCGTCACCAGGGCGGTGCGGGCGGCGGCCTCCAGCCGGGAGGTCCCCCCGCCGCGCCACAGGTGGCACAGCGCCAGGGCGAGGGCGTCGGCGGCGTCGGCCGGTCGCGGGGGCGCGTCGAGACCGAGGATGCGGGTGACCATGACGGTGACCTGCTCCTTGTCGGCGCGCCCGTTGCCGGTGACCGCGGCCTTGACCTCGCTGGGGGTGTGCATCGCGACGGGCAGCCCGCGGCGGGCGGCCGCCACGAGCACCAGCCCGGCGGCCTGCGCGGTCCCCATCACCGAGCGCACGTTGGACTGCGCGAAGACCCGCTCGACGGCCACCACGTCGGGGCGGTGCTCGTCCAGCCAGGCGTCCAGCCCCTCGCTGATGGCCAGCAACCGGGCCTCGACGGGGTCCGTCGCGGGGGTGCGGACGACCCCGACGCCGACCATCGCGGCCCGCCGGGCCGTCGCGACGGTGTCCACCACCCCGATCCCGCAACGGGTCAGCCCAGGGTCGACCGCCAGCACGCGCACGGCCCCCACGATGGCACGAAGCCGGCGTGGGGGCCGTGACCGGTCCGCGCGCGGGGTGTCAGGCGTCCTCGAGGGCCGCCAGGACGTCGTCGGAGACGTCGTAGTTCGCGTAGACGTTCTGCACGTCGTCGCAGTCGTCGAGGGCGTCGATGAGCCGGAACACCTTGGCCGCGCCCTCGGCGTCCAGCGGGACCTGCACGCTGGGCACGAAGCTGTTGTCGGCCGAGTCGTACTCGATCCCGGCCTCCTTCAGCGCGTCGCGGACGGCGCCGAGGTCGGTGGCCTCGCTGACGACCTCGAAGGTGTCGCCCTGGTCGGTGACCTCCTCGGCGCCGGCCTCGAGCACCGCGGTGAGCACGTCGTCCTCGGTGAGGGTGGTGCCCTCCTTGCCGACCACGACGACGCCCTTGCGGCTGAACATGTAGGCCACCGAGCCGGGGTCGGCCAGCGAGCCGCCGTTGCGGGTCATCGCGGTGCGGACCTCCATGGCGGCCCGGTTCTTGTTGTCGGTCAGGCACTCGACCAGCAGGGCGACGCCGTTGGGGCCGTAGCCCTCGTACGTGATCGTCTGCCAGTCGGCGCCACCGGCCTCGGCCCCCGAGCCGCGCTTGACGGCGCGGTCGATGTTGTCGGCCGGCACCGAGGTCTTCTTCGCCTTCTGGATGGCGTCGTAGAGCGTCGGGTTGCCGGCCGGGTCGCCGCCGCCGGTGCGGGCCGCGACCTCGATGTTCTTGATGAGCCGAGCGAAGCTCTTGGCGCGCTTGGCGTCGACGACGGCCTTCTTGTGCTTGGTCGTCGCCCACTTGGAGTGGCCGGACATGTGCTTCCCTCCGCCTCGCTGAAACCTGGCCGTTCGAAAAACGTGTGTGCCCGCTCAGAGGCGCTGCCGCACCATCGCCACGAAGTGGCGGTGCACCCGGTCGTCCCCGGTGATCTCCGGGTGGAACGACGTGGCCAGCAGGGCGCCCTGCCGCACGGCGACGATCCTACCCGCGGCGGGCCCGGAGCCCAGTCGGCCGACCACCTCGACGTCCGGCCCGGCCTCCTCGACCCACGGCGCCCGGATGAAGACGGCGTCCACGGGCGGCCCGTCGCCGGTGATCCCGGTCAGCTCCAGGTCCTCCTCCCAGGAGTCCACCTGGCGGCCGAAGGCGTTGCGGCGCACCGTGACGTCGAGGCCGCCGAGTGTCTGCTGGTCGCGCGCGCCGTCCAGCAGGCGGTCGGCCAGCAGGATCATCCCCGCGCACGAGCCGTACACCGGCAGCCCGTCGGCGATCCGGGCGCGCAGGGCGTCGCGCAGCTCGAAGACGCGCAGCAGCCGGTCGATCGTGGTGGACTCCCCGCCGGGCAGGACCAGCCCGTCCACGTCCTCCAGCTCCGAGCGCCGCCGCACGCGCACCGCGCGCGCCCCGCCGGCCTCCAGCGCGGCCACGTGCTCGCGCACGTCGCCCTGCAGGGCCAGGACGCCGACGGTGGGGTGCGGTGCGGTCACCGCGGCAGCGTAGGGGGTGGGCGGGTCCTCACCAGCTCCCCCCGCCCAGCAGGGCCGTGGGGACCGCCCGCACGCGCCGCCCGTCCTCCAGCAGGGCCCCCATCCGCTTGAGGCTGGACAGCACGACGGAGCGGTCGACCACCTCCAGCGCCGGTTCGAGCGCGGCGAGCCGGTGCTCGATGGCCTGCAGGTGGGACATGCCGCGCAGCCACACGGTGAGGTGGAGGTTGACGCTGCCCGCCACGACGGTGCACGAGCGGGCCTCGGGCAGCCCGGCGCCGAACTCCGTCCCGTCGTCCCACGCCCCGGCGGCCAGCTCGCTCAGCCGGGCCGCGGGCAGCCGGCACCACAGGACCCCGGCCATCGGCCAGCCCGCCTCCGGGGCGGAGACCTCGCAGCGGACGGTCACAGCCGGTGAGCGCAGGACGCGCGCCAGGTCGCGGCGGACGGTGCTCAGGCTGGAACGCGCCCCGTCCCCCTCGTCGCGCAGGCGCTCCTGCAGCTCGGTCGCGGTGACGCGCCCGTCCACGGTCAGCGCCGCCACCACCCGCTCGTCGAACGGGGCCGGACGCGCCCCCGGGGCCGGGGGCGGCGGGGCCGCCTCGCGCAGTCGCCTGCGCTGCTGCGGGTCCAGGGTCCCCAGCCGCCACGTGCTGCCGTGCCGGACGGGTCGCAGCACCGGCAGCGCCCGCTGCCGCACGACCCCGGGCAGCGAGCCGATCCGTTCGCCGAGGTAGCGCTCCAGGGAGGCCGCCCCGTCGGTGCGCAGCAGCAGCAGGACGTCGTAGTCGCCGGTGATCGAGTGGACGGTGAGCACCTGCTGGTCCTCGGCGAGGTCGCGCGCGACCCGCTGGACCTGCCCGGGCCGGCAGCGGACCTGCACGTGCGTCAGGGCCATCTCCTCCAGCGCCCGCGCCGAGGGAACCAGGGCCGTCCACGCCCGGCCGGTGGACTCCAGCCGCTGCCAGCGGCGGGCCAGCGAGGCCGGGGAACGGTCCAGCACCTCCCCCAGCTGCACCCAACTGGCGCGCGGGGCGATCTGCAGCGCCTCCACCAGCTCCAGGTCCGCTTCGCTCAACACGACCGGATCCGCCTCCTGACTGCCGTTGCGTGGCACTATCCGCCACTTCGGGCCACGAGACTGCCACGACCCGCAGGGTGGGTCGTCACCAGCCGCCGGGGCGCCCCGCCCGCGGCCCTCCCGCGTCCCGACCCCGAGGAGCCTCGTGTCCGCGTCCACGACCGCGCGTCCCTCGCCCGCCGCACGCGCCTTCGACCGCGTCCTGCTCGGCATCGAGCGGGCCGGCAACGCCTTGCCGCACCCGTTCTTCCTGTTCTGCTACCTGTTCGTCGCGATCGCGCTGGCCTCCAGCGCGATGGCGTGGGCGGGAGCCACCGTCACCGTGCCCGGCAGCGACGAGGTCCTGCCCGTGCAGGGGTTCCTGTCCACCGAGGGCGTCCTGTGGCTGCTGTCGAGCTTCGCGACCAACTTCTCCTCCTTCCCGCCGTTCGGCACCGTGCTGATGATGCTGATGGCGGTCGGCGTGGCGGAGCGGTCCGGGCTGCTCGGGGCGGCGGTGACCGCGGTCTTCGGCCGCGCCCCCCGCCGCGTCGTGCCCTACGCCGTCGCGCTGGTCGCCTGCCAGGGGCACGTCATGAGCGACGTCGCCACGATCGTGCTGCCCCCGCTGGCCGCCCTGGTGTTCCTGAAGGCGGGCCGGCACCCGGTGGCCGGGATGATCGGCACCTTCGCCTGCGTCGTGGCCGGGTACTCCGGCGGCGTCCTGGTCGGCGTCCTGGACACGCTCCTGCACGGCATCACCGTCGAGGCCGCCTCGGTGCTGCCCGGCGCGGACGTGTCCGACCTGAACGTCCTCATGAACATCGCCTTCACCGCCACCTCGGGGATCGTGCTGGGTCTGCTGGGCGGCTTCCTCATCGACCGCGTCCTCGAACCGCGCCTGGGCGCCTTCGACGCGGCCGCCTCGAGCGCGGCCACCGACGACCTCGGCAGCCTGCACCTGGAACCGGCGCAGCGCCGCGGCCTGCTGGCGAGCGTCGCCGTCCTCGTCGTCTACCTCGGCGGCCTGGCGCTCGCGTGGCTGTGGCCGGGCAGTCCCCTCCAGGGCGAGGGCGGCACCCTGGTGCCCTCACCGCTGCTCAGCGGGGTCATCCCGGTGATCTTCGGCGCGTTCCTGCTCGCCGGGACCGTCTACGGGGTGGTCGCCAGGACGCTGCCCGGGCGCGACGCCCTGCCGGCGGTCATGGCCGAATCGGTGAAGACCATGGCCGGGTACGTCGTCCTCATCTTCGTCATCGCCCAGGCCATCGCCCTCTTCAGCTGGTCCAACCTCGGGTCCTGGCTCGCCGTCGAGGGGGCCGCGCTGCTGGAGTCGGTGGGGCTGACGGGGTTCACCGCCGTCGTGCTGTTCGTGCTGCTGGTGTTCACGCTGAACCTCGTCATCACGTCCGGGTCGGCGCTGTGGTCGCTGGTCGCCCCGGTGTTCGTGCCCGCGTTCATGCTGCTCGGCTACGACCCGGCGCTAACCCAGGCCGCGTTCCGCATCGGCGACTCGGCGTCCTCCCCGTTGAGCCCGCTCAACCCCTACCTGGTCATCCTGCTGACCCTCGTCCAGCGCTGGGAACCCGGGGCGAAGCTGGGGACGGTGATGTCGCGCATGGCGGTGTTCGTGCTGCCCTTCCTCGTCGTGTGGCTGGTGATCCTCGGCCTGTTCTTCGCCTTCGACCTGCCCCTGGGCCCCGGCGGCTCGATCCGCCTGCCCGAGTGACCACCCCGACCCCTCTGGAGACCACCGTGAACCGCGACGACCTCGTGCGGTTGCGCCGCGACCTGCACCGCCACGCCGAACCGGGCTTCTGCGAGATCCGCACCGCGTGGCGGGTCGAGACCGAGCTCGCCGGGCTGCCGCTGACGCTGCGCACCGGCGCCGGGGCGATGGACCTGCGTGACGTGTCCGGCTACCCCGACGCCGCCGAGCGCGCCGCCTGGGCCGAGCGGGCCGTGGCCGCCGGGACCCCCGCCGACCGGGCCGCGTTCTTCCGCGACCACGGCACCGCCCTCGTCGCGGAGATCACCGGGGACCGGCCCGGCCCGGTGTGGGGGCTGCGCTGCGACGTGGACGCCCTGGGCGTCACCGAGTCCACCGCCGCGCACCACGCCCCGCAGCGGGAGGGGTTCAGGTCCACGACGGGCCAGATGCACGCCTGCGGCCACGACGCGCACACCGCGATCGGGGTGGGCCTGCTGCACCGGCTGGCCGACCGCGACTTCCCCGGGACGCTGCGCCTGGTGTTCCAGCCCGCCGAGGAGGGGGTGCGCGGCGCCCGGCCGATGGTCGCCGCGGGCGTCGTGGCCGGTGTCGAGAGGATGCTCGCCGTCCACGTCGGCCTGGACCTGCCGGTGGGCACCGTCGTCGGTGGGGCGACCGGGGCGCTGGCGACGACGAAGTTCGCCGTGGAGTTCACCGGGGAGGCCGCTCACGCCGCGGCTGCTCCGGAACGGGGGCGCAACGCCCTGGCCGCCGCCGCGAGCGCGACGCTGACCCTGCTGGGCCTGCCGCGGCACAGCGCCGGGGAGACCCGCGTGAACGTCGGCACCCTCCACGCCGGTGGCGGGGCGAACATCGTGCCCGCGAGCGCCCGGCTGACCTTCGAGGTCCGCGGCAGCACCGACCGCGCCCACGAGGACCTGCGGGACATGGCGCTGCGGGCCGTGCGCGGGGCGGCGGCGACCTACGGCGTGGAGGTGGCGGTGGAGGTCACGGGCGCGGCGGCGGGCACCGTCCCCGACGACGCGGTGATCGACCTGGTGGAACTGGCCGTGAAGGACGTGCCGGAGACGGCCGGGCACGCGCTGGAGTTCCGCCGCACGCACACCATGTCCGGCAGCGACGACGCGACGCTGTTCATGCGGCACGTGCAGGACGCCGGCGGGACGGCCGCCTACGTCCTGGTGGGCGGGGGGAACCCCGGCCCGCACCACCACGCCGAGTTCGACGTCGACGAGGACTGCCTCGTGGTGGCCGTGGACGTCCTGGAGCGGCTGGTGCGGCGCGGCTGACCGGCGACGGGCCGGGGTTCACTCGATGGTGAGCGGGTCCCCGGCCCAGGCGGGCGGCAGCCGCGCCAGGAGCCCGGCGAGGTCGGGCGGGTAGTGCGTGACCCCGGCTGCGGTGAGCTCGGTCGGTGCCCACCAGCGCGACTCGCTGACGGAGGCGCGCTCGAGGTCCGTCCATCCGGAGCGGTCCACCTCGAAACCCTCCGCGACGCGCAGGACGAAGAACTCCTCGTCCTGGCGGCACGCCGCTCCGAGGAAGTCGAAGTCGGCGCTGCGGACCCACACCGGGCCGTCGAGGGCGGCGGGGTCGACGACCAGCCCGGTCTCCTCGCGCAGCTCCCGGGCGGCGGCATCGCGGGAGTCCTCCCCCGGCGCGCGGCCACCGCCCACGGTGAACCACCAGTCGGTGCCGGGGCGGGCGGGGTCGGTCCCCCGCAGCAGCAGGACGCGCCCGGCGTCGTCGAGCAGGACGACGCGGGACGCGCTGCGGGTGCGGCGGCCGTCGGGGCCGTGGCCCCACTCCGGCCCCAGGGGGTCGGTCACCAGCCGCGGGTGGCCAGCCGGTGCGGTTCGGGGATGGCCTCGACGTTCAGCCCGACCATGGCCTCGCCCAGGCCGCGGGAGACCTTGGCGACGACGTCGGGGTCGTCGTGGAACGTGGTGGCCTTGACGATGGCCTCGGCGCGCTGGGCGGGGTTGCCGGACTTGAAGATGCCGGAGCCGACGAAGACCCCGTCGGCGCCCAGCTGCATCATCATCGCCGCGTCGGCGGGCGTCGCGATGCCCCCGGCGGTGAACAGGACGACGGGCAGCTTGCCGGTCTCGGCGACCTCCTTCACCAGGTCGTACGGCGCGGCCATCTCCTTGGCCGCGACGTACACCTCGTCGGGGGACATCGAGCGCAGCCGGTTCAGCTCGGCGCGGATGGTCCGCATGTGCGTCACGGCGTTCGAGACGTCACCGGTGCCGGCCTCGCCCTTGGAGCGGATCATCGCCGCGCCCTCGGTGATGCGCCGCAGCGCCTCGCCGAGGTTCGTGGCCCCGCACACGAACGGGACGGTGAAGGCGTGCTTGTCGATGTGGTGCGCGTAGTCGGCGGGGGTGAGGACCTCGGACTCGTCGACGTAGTCCACGCCGAGGGACTGCAGCACCTGCGCCTCGACGAAGTGCCCGATGCGGGCCTTGGCCATGACGGGGATGGACACCGCGTCGATGATCTGCTCGATCATGTCGGGGTCGGACATCCGGGACACCCCGCCCTCGGCGCGGATGTCGGCGGGGACGCGTTCGAGGGCCATGACGGCGACAGCCCCGGCGTCGGCGGCGATCCTGGCCTGCTCGGCGGTGACGACGTCCATGATGACGCCGCCCTTGAGCATCTCGGCCATCCCGCGCTTGACGCGGCTGGTCCCGACGCTGGGGCCGTTGCTCGTGCTGTCGGTGCTCACCGGGTCGTCGCCTCGCGATCGTTCGGACGGTTCAGGGGGCGTCATCCTACGACCCGGCGGCACCGCCGCCCCCACCGCGGAACTCGTCGAGGAAGTCGGCCGTTTCCGGCACCCGGGCCCGCCCGGCGAGGTGCGCCCAGCGCACGATCCGCTTGCCCCGCAACCGGCGCGTCTGCACGACGGCGTCGTTGTGGAAGCGGCGCGCGAGCTGCGCGCGGCGGGCCGCGTCGGCCACCCGGACCAGCCCCGGCCCGTCGCTGGGGGGCAGCGCCGCGGTCAGCGCGCGGGTCAGGTCGCTCTCGGCGCGCCAGCGCTGGGCGTCGTCGGCGTCGCTGGCCTCGCGCAGCGCGGCGGGGGTGCGGGGGGCGTCGAGCGCGGCCGCGGCGGCGTCGGCCAGCACGAGGGCGGAGGCGGGGTCCAGCTCCCCGGAGGTGGCGTACTCCAGGGCCGCGGCGGCCCGCCGGGTCAGCTCGGCGTCGAGGGCGGCGCGGCTGGTCTCCACGCGCCGGTGCAGCCGGTCCACGCGCTGGGCGGTCGCCGACAGCCACCCCGCCAGCGCGGCCAGCACCAGCAGCCCGGCCAGGGTCCAGACGAGGGCCGTCACCGGGGCCTCACCGGGTCCCGGCCGCGACGGTCTCGTAGACGGCCAGGACCTCCGCGGCCACGACCGACCAGTCGTAGCGGCCGGCGGCGGCCTGCCCGGCCCGGGCGAGGCGGTCGCGGGCGGGCCGGTCGCGCAGCAGCGCCAGGACCGTCGCGGCGGCGGCCTCGGCGTTCCCCGCCTCGAACAGGGCCCCGTGCGCCCCCTCGCCCAGGACGCGGCGGAAGGCGCCCAGGTCGGCGGCGGCGACGGCGGCCCCGGCGGCCATGGCCTCCACGAGCACGATGCCGAAGCTCTCCCCGCCGGTGTGCGGGGCGAGGTAGACGTCGGCGCCGGCCAGCAGCGACTGCTTGGCGCGGTCGTCGACCGGGCCGAGGAACTCCACGGCCCGCCGGTCGCCGGGGTCGGGCAGCAGCGCGCGCGCCGCCTCGACGTCACCGCGGCCGGCCACCAGGAAGCGGGTGCCGGGCAGGGCGGCCCGCACCCGGGGGACGACCTCGCACAGCAGCGGCAGGCCCTTGCGGGGCTCGTCGAGGCGCCCGACGAAGGCGACGACGGGCGCCGTGGGGGTGCCGGTCCACCCCGATCGCCGGGGGGCGCGGGCGAAGTCGGCGGTGAACACCCCGTTGGGGATGACGACGGCGTCGCCGCCGACGTGCTCGACGACGGTGCGCCGGGCGTCCTCGCTGACGGCGATGCGCGCGGAGATCTTCTCCAGGCTGGGCCGCAGCAGCGGGAACGCCGCCTGCATGGCCCGCGAGCGCAGGTTGGCGGTGTGGAACGTGGCGACGAGGGGCCCGGTGAGCTCGGGGGTGGCGGCCCACAGCGCCAGCAGCGAGGTGCTGGGCGAGAGCGGTTCGTGGACGTGCAGGACGTCGAACGCGCCGTCGGTGAGCCAGCGGCGCACCCTGGCCGCGGTCACCGGGCCGAACGAGAGCCGGGCCACGGACCCGTTGTAGGGCACGGCGACGACGCTGCCGCCGGGGTCGGCGAACGGCGGCAGCGTCGACTCGTCGTCGGCGGGGGCCAGCACGCGGACGTGGTGGCCCAGGCCGATGAGGTGCTCGGCGAGGTCGCGGACGTGGAACTGCACGCCCCCGGGGACGTCGAAGGCGTAGGGGCAGACGATGCCGATGCGCACCGTCAGCGCTCCGGGCCGGCGGGGACGAGGGGCTGCAGGACGTGCCACTCGTCGGGGTGGGCCCGCACGGCGGCGGCGACCTCGTCGGCGCAGCGCTGGGTCATGGTGGCCACGGCCCGCCGCCGGTGCCCGCGCGCGCTCTCCCCCGGCGCGGGGGCGGGGACGGGGACCTCGGGGCGGAAGTCGACGACGAGCACCCGCTCGCCGCCGCGGACCTCGTGGTGGACGCTGACGGGGACGAGCGCGGCCCCGGTGGCGAGGGCGAGGGTGGCGGGCCCGGCGGCCATCCGCACGCGCTCGCCGAGGAAGTCGACGGGCACCCCGGTGGCGGCCAGGTCGCGGTCGGCCAGCAGCGGCACGAACGCCCCCGCGCGCAGCCGGCGCAGCAGCGCCGGGAAGGTGGCGGGGTCGCCCAGGGGCAGGACCTCCATGCCGAGGGATCGGCGGAAGGCGAGGAACTCCTGGTAGACCGCCTCGGGTTCGAGCCGCTCGGCGACGGTGACGACGGGGGCGAGGTCGAGGGCCGACCAGGCCGCGGCGTGGTCCCAGTTGCCCGTGTGCCCCAGGAAGCAGACGACCCCGCGGCCGGAGGCGAGCGCGGCGCGCAGGGGGGCGGTGCCCTCGGCGCGGACGGTCCCGGTGATGCGCTGCGGCGACCACGACGGCAGCCGGAAGACGTCCAGCCAGTACCGCGCGTAGCTGCGCAGCCCGTCCCGGACGAGGGTGTCGAGCTCGGCGGCCGTGGCCTGCGGGCGGGCGAGGGACAGGTTGCGGCGCAGCTGGCGCACCCGGGGGCCGCCGCGGGCGGCGACGGCGTCGGCGAGGCGGGTGGTGGCCCGGACGGCGAGGGGTTCGGGCAGGGCGCGGGTCAGGCGCCAGCCGAGCCGGAACCCGGCGGCGGTGAGGCGCTCGCGCGCGCTCACGCGTCGGCGGCGGGGGCGGCCAGCGCCTGGCGCCGCACGGTCGTCATGCGCTGGGCGATGGTGACGAGGCTGGCGAGCGCGAGCAGGCCGAGGACGACCTGCAGGAACGGCAGCGGGACCCCGAGGCCGACGAGCCCGGCGCCCACGAGGACGGCGACGATCCGCTCGCCGCGCTCGGCGATGCCGACGTTCGCGGTGTGGCCCAGCCCCTCGGCGCGGGCCTTGACGTAGGACACGATGCTGCCCAGGACGAGGCAGGCCAGGGCCAGCCCGGCCGTCAGGTCGCTGTCGCCGCCGCGGGTGAACCACAGGACGAGGCCGGCGAAGATCGCGCCGTCGGCGAAGCGGTCGAGGCAGGAGTCCAGGTAGGCCCCCCAGCGGCCCGAGCGCCCCAGGATGCGGGCCATCGTCCCGTCGATCGTGTCGGACAGGACGAAGACGGTGATGCCCAGCGACCCCCAGAACAGGTGCCCGGTGGGGTACAGCACGAGCGCGCAGGCGACCACCCCGAGGGTGCCGACGATCGTGACCGCGTCGGGGGTGACCCCCAGCCGCAGCAGGAGGCGCGCGAGGGGGGTGAAGATCTTCGTGGCGAACGCGCGTGCGTACTTGTTGAGCATCGTCTCGAAGGGTAGGGCTCAGGCGAGGGGGTCGGTGACCCACGCCTCGGCGAGTCGTGCGCGGGTGTCCTCGAGCAGTTCGGGCAGCGCCTTGGTCCGGCCGACGACGGGCAGGAAGTTGGCGTCGCCCTGCCAGCGGGGGACGACGTGCTGGTGCAGGTGCGCGGCGATGCCCGCTCCGGCGACGGCGCCCTGGTTGACGCCGAGGTTGAACCCGGCGGGGTTCGAGGCGGCCTGCAGGGTCAGGACGGCGGAGCGGGTGAACGCCGTGAACTCGGCGAGCTCGGCGGCGTCGAGGTCGACGTAGGCCGAGACGTGCCGGTACGGGCACACCATCAGGTGACCGGGGTTGTAGGGGAACAGGTTGAGCACGGCGTAGACGTGCTCCCCGCGGTGCACGACCAGCCCCTCGGCGTCGGAGCGGCCGGGGGCCCGGCAGAACGGGCAGCTCCCGGCCTCGGCGTCGGCGGGCTTGTGCTCGCCCTGGATGTACGCCATCCGGTGCGGCGTCCACAGCCGGCCGAAGCCGTCGGGTTCGCCCGCGAAGTCCTCCGCGGGTTCGGTCCCCACCTCAGACCTGCACCCGGTCGCGCACCGCCGCGGCGATGCGCTCGACGGCGTCGGCGACGGGCACGCCGTTCTCCTGGCTGCCGTCGCGGAAGCGGAAGGACACCGCGCCGTTCTCGACGTCCTCGGCCCCGGCGATGAGCAGGAAGGGGATCTTCTGCTTGGTCCAGGTGCGGATCTTCTTCGGCATCCGGTCGTCGGTGTCGTCGACCTCGACGCGCACGCCCGCGGCCCGCAGCCGGTCGGCGACCTCGAGCAGGTGCGGGACGTGCGCGTCGGCGACGGGGATGCCGACGACCTGGACGGGGGCCAGCCACGGGGGGAACGCGCCGGCGTAGTGCTCGACGAGCACCCCGAAGAACCGTTCCAGCGAGCCGAACTTGGCCGAGTGGATCATCACCGGCTGCTGCTTGGAGCCGTCGGTGGCGGTGTACTCCAGCTCGAACCGGGCGGGCTGGTTGAAGTCGTACTGGATGGTCGACATCTGCCAGGTGCGGCCGATGGCGTCCTTGGCCTGCACGGAGATCTTCGGGCCGTAGAACGCGGCGCCGCCGGGGTCGGCGACCAGTTCCAGACCGGTCTCGCGGGCCGCGGTCTCCAGGACCTCGGTGGCCCTGGCCCACTCCTCGTCCGAGCCGATGAACTTGTCGGAGTCCCCGCGGGTGGACAGCTCGAGGTAGTAGTCGTCGAGGCCGAAGTCGCGCAGCAGCCCGAGGACGAAGTCGAGCAGGTGCTTGATCTCCGCCGGCGCCTGCTCGGGCGTGACGTAGCTGTGCGAGTCGTCCTGGGTCAGGCCGCGGACCCGCGTCAGGCCGTGCACGACGCCGGACTTCTCGTAGCGGTAGACGGACCCGAACTCGAAGAACCGCAGCGGCAGCTCACGGTAGGACCGCCCGCGCGAGCGGAAGATCAGGTTGTGCATCGGGCAGTTCATGGCCTTGAGGTAGTACGTCGAGTTCTCCAGCTCCATGCCGGGGAACATCGTGTCCTCGTAGTACGGCAGGTGCCCGGAGGTCTCGAAGAGCCCGCCCTTGGAGATGTGCGGCGTCCCGACGTAGGAGAAGCCCTCCTCGATGTGGCGGCGGCGGACGTAGTCCTCCATCTCCCGCTTGACCACCCCGCCCTTGGGGTGGAAGACGACGAGGCCGGAGCCGATCTCGTCGGGGAAGGAGAACAGGTCCAGCTCCGCGCCCAGGCGCCGGTGGTCGCGGCGCTCGGCCTCGGCGACGCGCTCCTGGTAGGCCTTCAGCTCGTCCTTGGAGGGCCAGGCGGTGCCGTAGATGCGCTGCAGCTGCGGGTTCTTCTCGCTGCCGCGCCAGTAGGCGGCGGCGCTGCGCAGCAGGCTGAAGCCGTTGCCGACCAGGCGGGTGGTGGGGACGTGCGGGCCGCGGCACAGGTCGCTGAAGGCGACGGTGTCGTCGCGCCGGACGTTGTCGTAGATCGACAGGCCGCCCTCGCCGACCTCGGCCGAGGCCCCCTCGGCGGCCTCGCCGGCGCTGGACTTGAGGCCGATGAGCTCGAGCTTGTACGGCTCGGCGGCCATCGCCTCGCGCGCCTGGTCGTCGGAGACCTCGCGGCGGACGAAGCGCTGCCCCTCCTTGACGATGCGCTGCATCGTCTTCTCGACGACCTTGAGGTCCTCGGGGGTGAACGGGCGGTCGACGTCGAAGTCGAAGTAGAAGCCGTCGCGGATCGGCGGTCCGATGCCGAGCCTGGCCTCGGGGAAGTGCTGCTGGACGGCCTGGGCCATCACGTGCGCGGTGGAGTGCCGCAGGACGGCCAGGCCCTCGTCGGAGGACACCGGGACGCCCTCGACGACGTCCCCGTCGGCCAGGACGTGCGACAGGTCGCGCAGCTCGCCGTTGACGCGGGCGACGACGACGTCCCGGTCCTCGGTGAACAGCTCGCCCGCCGTCGTGCCGGCGGCGACCTGCTGCGGTTCGCCGGAACGGGTGATGGACAGCTGGGCGGGCACCGCGGGCCTCCGGGGTTGGTCGGACGGGTCGACCGGACGACTCTAGCCGTGCCCGGCGGCCAGGAGTTCGGCGACGTCCCCGACCCGGACGGGGCCGGGCGTCAGCACGCGGGCGAACGCTCCCCCGCAGTGCCGGGGCACGGCCACGACCTCGAGGTGGACGGCCCCGACCCGCAGGCCGCGCCCGACCCAGTCCGCGGCCGGCGGCTCGTCGGCGCCGGGCAGGTCGAGGACGAGGTTGGCCCGCGAGGTGTCCCCGGCCCCGGGGGCCGCCCGTTGCCGGACGGTGACGACGTGGACGGGGGCGACCTGCCGGGCGCCGCCGGGGACGGGTCCCACCGCGGCCCCGGGGACGGCGAGGAAGTCGGCGAGGGGGACGTCGCCGGGGACGAGGAGCCGCGGCCCGGCCGGGGTGGGCACCGGGGTGAGCCGGGCCAGGGCCGGGTGCCGCTTGGCGGCGAGGACGTCACCCGCGGTGTCGAGGACGGCGAAGGCGCGATCCCCGTCGAGGCCGTCGGGGCCCACGGTCACCGCCGGGGGGAAGAGCCCCCGGGTGGACTTCACGGGGAAGAGGCCGATCTCGCGCAGGGTTCCGGTGACGGACACCCCGCGATTGTGCTGGGTGGGCGATACTGGGTTCGAACCAGTGACCCCTTCGGTGTGAACGAAGTGCTCTACCACTGAGCTAATCGCCCGGTCGTCGCGCTGAACGCGACCGGCCTGAGAACCATACCGGACCCGGGGCCGTGCTCACGACCGCGGCGCGCGCGGGCCGGTCACAGGCCCGGGACCCACTGCAGCTGGGCCGTGACGACCTCCGGCGTCCAGCCCGGCAGCCCCTGCCAGGCGAGGTACCCCCAGGCCAGCGCGGCCGCGCCCGCGGCGGCCCCCGTGCCCAGGGCGGCGCGGGTCGCCAGGGACCGCCGCGCGATCCACCGGGTCCACCGGTGCACCTGGCGCTCCCCGAAGTGCTTGAGGCGCTGGGCCGAGGAGAACTCCGTGCCCAGGACCGCCAGCCCCATGAACACCACCAGCCAGCCCGGGCCGGGCAGCGGGACCAGCGCCAGCCCGACGACGACGACGAGCGTCCCCAGGGCGCCGACGACCGCGCGGTACACGCGGTTGCGGTGGGCGTCGGCGCGGATGCGCTCGCGCCGGGCGCGCAGCGCCGCCCGGGCCCGGCGCACGCGGTGCTGGTGGGGGGTGAGCGCGGCGGTGCCGCGGGCCGGCTCCCCGGCCGCGTCCCCGGCCGCGTCCCCGGCCGCGTCCCCCACCGCCTCGTCGGTCACCTCGCCGCGCACCCGCTCCGGGGCCGCGGGGGGATCGGGCAGCGCGCCACCCACCGCGCCGGTGGGCAGCACGGGCTCCCCGCCGGGCCGCTCCCCGGCGCTCCCGGCGTCCCCGGCGTCCCCGGCGTCCTTCGCGTGGTGAGTGTCGTGCACCGCTCGCACCCCGTGCTCCCGTCCACCGCGGGCGCGGCGACCGCCCACCGGTCCCCGTCCCGCCGTCCTCGTCGTCGGTGGTCCAACGCGCGGAGGGGGCCGGACGCTCCCGGTGGATGTGCAGGTTTCGGGGACGCCGCGGGGGGCGGCGCGCCCGCCCGGCACACCCCGCCGAACGCCGGGGGAACCGGCGGCGACGCACCGACGTCCGAGTTGCGTCGTTCGAGTGTTTCAAGAGCCGCTTCGGTGGGAAACTCGACAGCACGGTCGCTGGAGCCCGTCAGCGGCCATGAGCACACGGAGGTCGACGTGCCTGCACTGCCGCACCGCAAGACCGAGGTCGACGTCGACGTGTCCTTGCGGCTCCGGACCACCAGCGGTCCGGGACTCCCCGTCCCCGCCAGCCTCCACTACGGAGCTGACGACCCGTACGCCATCCACGCGGTCTTCCGCGGGGGCGACGCCGACGTGGAGTGGGTCTTCGCGAGGGACCTGTTGAGGGAGGGGCTGACCGCACCCGCCGGCACCGGAGACGTGCAGGTGCGGCCGTGCCCCGAGTCCCCCGACGGTCGCCCGCGCGTCCTCCTGCGCCTGTCGTCCCCGGACGGCAACGCGGAGCTGGAGGCCGACGAGGCCGACGTGCGGCGCTTCCTGCGCCGCGCCGACGCCCTGGTGCCCCCCGGCCGGGAGACCCGCCACCTGGACCTGGACGAGCTGATCGCCCGCCTGGTGTCCTGATCGACGACACGACGCGCTCCCCGACGGGCCCGTCCCGGCACCGACGCCGGGGCGGGCCCGTCGTCGTGCGGCCGGCGCGTGCGCCCCGGCTCCCGCGCCGCTGCAGCTGAACCGTTGCGGCACAACGGTTCCCCGCGAGCTGGCGGGTCCGGCCCCGAAGGGATTTGGCCGTGCCCCGGATGTCGGCTAATGTTTTCAACGCCACGGGGAACCGGCCGGGAACGGCGGGGAAACGCGGGGCACGCGGACGTAGCGCAGTTGGTAGCGCATAACCTTGCCAAGGTTAGGGTCGCCGGTTCGAGTCCGGTCGTCCGCTCGGGGGTTCGGCTTGCCGGGCGCGAGCTTCACGGTGGAGTGGCCGAGAGGTTAGGCAGCGGCCTGCAAAGCCGTCCACACGGGTTCGAATCCCGTCTCCACCTCCACTCGGTCCTGGGTAGCTCCCAGGACGGAGGACGAGGGCGATTGGCGCAGCGGTAGCGCGCTTCCCTGACACGGAAGAGGTCACTGGTTCGATCCCAGTATCGCCCACCACCCCCCGAGAGGGCCGGGTCCGACATCGGACCCGGCCCTCTCGTCGTTCCCGGGGGTCTCACGCCACGCACGGTGCCGACTCATCGCACCCTCACCCAACGTGAGATCACGGAAGGTGACGCATCGTCACTCATCTGGCCGATCCGGTTGCGGCTCAACGGGTTAACGAATCCGTAACAAGGACGTGGGCGCGACGCTGAGTACGTACTGTGACGTCCATGCCGTTCCTCTCCCCAGCCCAGGACCGCTCGGGAGTCACACGGCACCCGCACCCCGGGTCCGAGCCCGCTCCCAGGTCGGCGGCGCAGCCTGGACCCGTGACCACGCTCCCGCCGGCGACGGCTCCCGCGCCGCCGGGGCCACCCGCGGCCGACCGCGACCGCACCCCGCCGACCGACACCGCACCCCACCGATCCCGACCCGAGGAGTCCCCTGCCGTGCGCGCGCTCGACCTGGTCCGTCTCGTCTCCACCGGTGCCACGCACCGCCACGGCCCCGAGGACGGCGCCCCGCGCCCCGCGCGGGTCCGGGCCCGCCTGGGCGCGGCCGCCCGGTTCGTGCGGGAGGACCTGCCCCGGCAGCTCGCCGAGCGCACCTCCGAGGCCTCCCTGGCGGGCTTCCTGACCGACTACGTCGCCGACCGGGAGGAGAAGGCGGCCGACGGCAGCGGGCACGCCCTGCGGTTCGCCGCCCGCAACCCGCTGACGACCGCCGCCGCGGTCGGGGCGGTGCTGCGGCTGCCGCGGATCCCGGCGGCGCTGGGTGACGGCCCGGCCGGGCAGGTGCTGCGCTCGACGCTGCTCACCCGGCACCTGGGCGGCCTGACCGTGGCCTCCACGGGGGTCGCGGTGCTCGACGTCCCGGCCGACGGGGCGGACTACGTCGTCGGCGCCAACCGCCAGACGCTGCGCCGCAAGGTGCGCGCGGCGCAGAAGAAGGGCGTCGGGTACCGCTTCGTCGACGACCCGGCCGAGCGCCGGGCCCTGGTCGCGCGGGCCAACGCCGCCGAGCAGGTCCACGCCGACGCGCAGTACCGCAACGCCGCCCCGGACAACTCCGACCTGCTCCAGCACGACCTGTGGATCGTGGCCACCGACGCCGACGACGAGCCGATCATGCTGTCGGTCACCCCGGTCGACGGCGAGTGGGCGCTGCTGCGGTACTTCCGCACGCTGGGCGCCTCCCCCGCGCACAGCGACGCCCGCTACCTGCTCATGCCGGTGCTCGTGCAGGCCCTCGCCGAGCGCGGCGTCCGCTACCTGACCGACTCCACCCCGCCGCCGCAGCTGTCGAACGGCCTGCGGCACTTCCAGCGCATGGTCGGCTACCGCTACTCGCGGGTGGCCCTGGCGCGCCGCTGACCGCTCAGGGGACCCACCGCCGCCGCTCGGCCGCCTGCACCCGGGCGGCCTCGCGGGCGGCGGCCCGGGTCGGGTCGGGCCAGACCCGGTCGACGGCGGAGTTCAGCGCCGCCCCGACGAGCACCGTGATCGTCAGGAAGTAGAACCAGATGAGGACGACGATCGGGGCGGCCAGCGGGCCGTAGATCGACGTGGACGGCCCGGCCACCGAGAACGACAGGGCCCAGCGCAGGACCCAGGAGATCCCCAGCCAGCCCACCAGGGCCAGCAGCGCACCGGGCACGTCGCGCCACCACCGCGAGCGCACGGGCGTCGACAGGTGGTAGAGCGTCGCCAGGCAGAACACCGACAGGACGAGCACGACGGGCCAGTACAGCGCCGTCAGCCAGCCCAGGTCGTCGGGCAGCCAGTGGCCGAGCAGCCGCGGCCCGATGAGGACCAGGGGCACCACGACGACCCCGACGAGCAGGGCCACCAGGTACGTCGACAGGGACAGCAGCCGGGTCCGGACGATGCCGCGGTGCCCGCCGAGGCCGTACATGATGGCGATCGTGTCGACGTGGACGTTGAGCGCCCGCGACCCCGACCAGACGCTCACCGCGAAGGCCAGCAGGGTCAGGTCCGCGCGCCCGGCGGTCGTCACCGAGTCGAAGGTGGGCAGGATGACGTCGGCGATGGCCTGGGACGTGAACAGCGACTCGGTGACCCGGGTGAGCTCGGTGCGGGCGGCGGTGACGTCCTCCTCCCCCAGCCAGCGCCCCAGGTACCCCAGGCTCGCGACGAGCCCGAAGACCAGCGGGGGCAGCGACAGCAGGGCGAAGAAGCCCCCCTCGGCCGCCAGCCCCGTCACGCGGAAGCGCATGCAGGCCTCGACGGTGCCGACGGCCAGCGCCCGCAGGTCCCGCCACGCCCGCAGCGGCAGCGGGGCGCGCGCGGGTCCGGCGCGCCGCGGGGCCGGCTGCGCCGGCGCGGGGGCCTCCTGGCCGGGCAGGGCCTCGTGCATGCTCACCTCCTCCTCCGGGTGGTCCCGCTCGCCGCGGTCGGGGCGGTGGGCACCCGGACGGGAGGGCTCCACGGGCACCGGGACACCGTAGCCGGGCCACCGGCCCGGGGTCCGCCGCCACTCCGGCGCCGCCCGGCAGCGGCCCGGCAGCGGCCCGGGGAGGCGCTCGGGAGGTGCTCGGGGGCGTCTACCGACATGATGTCGGGGCACCACCCGCTCCACCGCTCACCGCACGACCGCCCTCACCGCTGGAGGATCCCCCCCGATGCAGATCTGGCCCGGACGGCCCTACCCCCTGGGCGCCACCTACGACGGGGCCGGGACGAACTTCGCCCTGTTCTCCGAGGTCGCCGAACGGGTCGAGCTGTGCCTCATCGCCGACGACGGGACCGAGCAGCGCCTCGACCTCCCCGAGGTCGACGGCTTCGTGTGGCACGCCTACCTGCCCTCGGTGATGCCCGGCCAGCGCTACGGCTACCGCGTCCACGGTCGCTTCCACCCCGAGAGCGGGGCGCGCTGCCAGCCGGAGAAGCTGCTGCTCGACCCGTACGCGAAGGCCATCGAGGGGCAGGTCGACGGCGACGAGTCGCTCTTCTCCTACTACTTCGACCGCCCCGACGAGGTGAACGTCGAGGACAGCCTGGGGCACACGATGCTCTCGGTCGTGGTCAACCCGTTCTTCGACTGGGGCAACGACCGCCGCCCGGGGCACGAGTACCACGAGTCGGTGATCTACGAGGCGCACGTCAAGGGCCTGACGATGCTGCACCCGGACGTGCCGGAGGAGATCCGCGGCACCTACGCGGCGATGGCGCACCCGGCGGTCATCGAGCACCTGACCTCGCTGGGGATCACGGCCGTCGAGCTGATGCCCGTGCACCAGTTCGTCCAGGACACCCACCTCGTGGACAAGGGCCTGTCCAACTACTGGGGCTACAACACCATCGGCTTCTTCGCCCCGCACAACGCCTACTCCTCGACCGGTCAGCGCGGTCAGCAGGTGCAGGAGTTCAAGTCGATGGTGCGGGCGCTGCACGAGGCGAACATCGAGGTCATCCTCGACGTCGTCTACAACCACACCGCCGAGGGCAACCACATGGGCCCGACGCTGTGCTTCCGCGGGATCGACAACCAGGCGTACTACCGCCTGGTCGACGACGACAAGAAGCACTACTTCGACACCACGGGCACCGGCAACAGCCTGCTCATGCGCTCCCCGCACGTCCTGCAGCTCATCATGGACTCGCTGCGGTACTGGGTGACGGAGATGCACGTCGACGGCTTCCGCTTCGACCTCGCTGCGACGCTGGCCCGCCAGTTCCACGAGGTGGACCGGCTCAGCGCGTTCTTCGACCTCGTGCAGCAGGACCCGATCGTCTCCCAGGTCAAGCTCATCGCCGAGCCCTGGGACGTCGGCGACGGCGGGTACCAGGTCGGCGGGTTCCCCCCGCTGTGGACCGAGTGGAACGGGCAGTACCGCGACACCGTCCGCGACTTCTGGCGCGGTGAGCCCAAGACGCTGGGCGAGTTCGCCAGCCGCATCAGCGGGTCCTCGGACCTGTACGAGCACTCCGGCCGCAAGCCCATCGCGAGCATCAACTTCGTCACCGCCCACGACGGCTTCACGATGCGGGACCTGGTCTCCTACAACGACAAGCACAACGACGCCAACGGCGAGGGCGGCAACGACGGCGAGTCGCACAACCGGTCCTGGAACTGCGGCGTCGAGGGCGAGACGGACGACGAGGAGATCATCGCGCTGCGCGCGCGCCAGCACCGGAACCTGCTGACGACGCTGCTGCTGTCGCAGGGCGTGCCGATGATCCTGCACGGCGACGAGCTGGGCCGCACCCAGCGCGGCAACAACAACGTCTACTGCCAGGACAACGAGCTGTCCTGGGTCCACTGGGACCTGTCCGACGCCCAGCGCGAGCTGCTGGAGTTCAGCCGCCGGATCGTCGCACTGCGCCGGTCCGAGGCGGTGTTCCAGCGGCGCCGGTTCTTCGCCGGCGAGGCCGAGCGCGGCGGTGAGAGCGAGGTCGGCGACATCGAGTGGTTCTCCAACGAGGGCCACGAGATGACCGACGCCGACTGGGCCGACCACTCCAACCGGACCGTCATGGTGTTCCTCAACGGCGAGTCCATCCCCGAGCCGGACCGGCGCGGGGAGCGCATCGTCGGCGACTCGTTCCTCGTGCTGTACAACCCCTGGCACGAGCAGGTCGAGTTCACCCTGCCCGAGCAGGCCTACGGCGACGGGTGGCGCCCGCGCATCGACACCGCCGACGACCAGGTCGGCATCGTCTCCATCTTCACCGAGGAGTCGGCCTTCTCCCCCGGCTCCCGGCTGCCGGTGGCGGCCCGTTCCATCCTCGTGCTGGCCCGTGAACCGCTGGGGGACAAGTGAGCTACCGGCCCGCGGTGGTGCCGACCGGCACCTACCGCTTCCAGATCCAGCCCGCCTTCACCTTCGACGACGCCGCCGCGCAGGCGGACTACCTGGCCTCGCTGGGCGTCTCGCACGCCTACCTGTCCCCCGTGCTGGCCCCCGCGAAGGGGTCGCAGCACGGCTACGACGTCGTCGACCACTCCCGACTGAACCCCGAGGCCGGTGGCCGGGAGGGGTTCGAGCGCCTGGTGGCGGCGCTGCGCGCGGCGGGGCTCGCCGCGGTGGCCGACGTCGTCCCCAACCACATGGCCGTCCCCACGCCCGCCTCCGACAACGCCCAGCTGTGGTCGGTGCTGAAGGAGGGACCGGACTCCCCGTTCGCGTCCTGGTTCGACGTCGACTGGTCGGTGCCGGACCGCGCGATCCTCATGGCCGTGCTCGGTCAGCGCATCGGGCAGGTCCTCGCCGCCGGCGAGCTCGCCCTGGACGACTCCGGGGACGAGCTCGTGCTGCGCTACTACGACCACGTCTTCCCGGTCCGCCCGGGCACCGAGGACCTGCCGCTGGCGCAGCTGGTGGACCGGCAGTGGTACCGGCTGGCGCACTGGCGGGTGGCCGACGAGGAGCTGAACTACCGGCGCTTCTTCGACGTCGACACCCTCGCCGCGATCCGCGTCGAGGACCCGGAGGTCTTCGACGCCTCGCACGCCCTGCTGCTGGAGCTGCTGCGCGCGGGCGAGCTGCAGGGCCTGCGCATCGACCACCCCGACGGTCTCGCCGACCCGCGCGGGTACCTGCGCCGGCTCGCCGCGGCCACGCGGGACGAGGACGGCGGCAGCAGCGCCTGGGTCGTCGTCGAGAAGATCCTCGAGGGCGACGAGGCGCTGCCGGAAGACTGGGAGTGCGCCGGCACCACCGGCTACGACGCCCTGCAGCGCATCGGCGGTCTGTTCCTGGACCCCGCCGGCGCCGAGCCCCTCTCGGCGCAGTACGCCGCGGTGACCGGGGAGACCCGCCCGTTCTCCGCGATCGTCGACGAGGCCAAGCGCGAGGTCGTGGAGAACGGGCTGTACGCCGAGGTCCACCGCCTGGTGGAGCTGCTCGCGGGCATCTGCCACGACCACGTCGACCTGCGCGACCACACCCGCCGGGGCTTCCACGAGAGCGTCGTGGAGCTGCTGGTGGCCGTGGAGCAGTACCGCGCCTACGTCGTACCGGGGGAACCCGCCCCGGCCTCGGCGGTCGAGGTCCTCGACGAGGCCGCCGAGCACGCCCGGCACCGGCTGCCCGCCGAGCGCCACGACACCCTGGCCGTCGTCGTGGACCTCGCGCTGGGACGGGTGGCGACCGAGGACCCGCGCAGCGCGGAGTTCGTGGTCCGCTTCCAGCAGACGTGCGGGCCGGTGATGGCCAAGGGCATCGAGGACACCGCGTTCTACCGCTGGTTCCGGTTGAGCTCGCTGAACGAGGTGGGTGGTGACCCCACCCGCTTCGGCACCTCCCCGGAGGAGTTCCACTCCTTCGCCGCGAAGCTGTCGCGGGAGTGGCCGGCCACCATGACGACGCTCTCGACCCACGACACCAAGCGCAGCGAGGACGTCCGGGCCCGGTTGTCGACGCTGTCGGAGTTCACCGACGAGTGGGCCGGCGCGGTGAGCTCGTGGCGGGAGCTGGCCGCGACCCACCGGGCGAGCGAGCTCGACGCCCGCACCGAGTCGCTGATCTGGCAGACCCTGGTCGGCACCTGGGGCCGGTCGGGACCGATCGCGGCGGACCGGCTGCTGGCCTACCTGCAGAAGGCGACCCGGGAGGCGAAGGACCACACCACGTGGACCGCGCCGGACGAGGCCTACGAGGCGGCGGTGGAACGCTTCGCCACCGGGGTGCTCGGGGACGCGGACGTGCTGGCGGCCGTGGGCGAGTTCGTCGAGCTCATCGCGCCCGCCGCGCGGACGGCGGTGCTGGGGCAGAAGTTCGTCCAGCTGACGATGCCGGGGGTGCCCGACGTCTACCAGGGCAGCGAGGTCGTGGACCTCTCCCTGGTCGACCCGGACAACCGGCGCGCGGTCGACTACGCCGACCGGTCCCGTCGCCTGGCGGCGCTGGACGCGGGGTCGGCGCCGGCCGACCTGGACGACGAGAAGCTCCTCGTCGTCTCGCGGACGCTGCGCGCCCGCCGGGACCACCCGGAGGCGTTCACCGGTCCCGACGCGGGCTACTCCCCCGTGCCCTCGACGAACGGCAACGCCGTCGCGTTCGCGCGGGGCCCGCTGGAGAACCCGGGGGTCGTGGCCGTCGCGACGCGGTTGCCGGTCGCGCTGGAACGCCTCGGCGGCTGGGGCGAGCACACGCTGACCCTGCCGGAGGGCACGTGGCGCAACGCGTTCACCGGTGCCGACCTGCCCGGTGGGGCGACGCGCATCGCCGACGTGCTGGCGGACCTGCCGGTGGCGTTGCTGGTGCGCGCCTAGAAGTCGCACGCGCGGCGCTCGTCCGACACTCTGTGCCCATGGAGTTCGGGGTGTGGGCGCCGCAGGCGCAGCAGGTTGACCTGGTCCTCGACGGGGAGCCGGTGCCCATGCGGCGCACCGGGTCCCCGCGGGACGGCTGGTGGACGGCGGAGGGCGAGGGTTCGCACGGGACCCGCTACGCGTTCTCCGTCGACGGCGGTGACCCCCGGCCCGACCCGCGCAGCGGGTGGCAGCCCGACGGGGTCCACGGGGCCAGCGCGGTCGTGGACCCGCAGCGGTTCCCCTGGACCGACGGCGGGTGGGCCGGCCGCGACGTGCGGGGTGCGGTGTTCTACGAGCTGCACGTGGGGACCTTCACCCCCGAGGGCACCTTCGCCGCGGCGGCCGGGCGCCTGGACCACCTCGTCGACCTGGGCGTGGACGTCGTCGAGGTGCTGCCCGTCTCGGCGTGGGACGGCCCGTGGAACTGGGGGTACGACGGGGTCGCCCCGTACGCCGTGCAGCACGAGTACGGCGGGCCCGAGGGTTTCGCGGCGTTCGTGGACGCCTGCCACGCGCGTGGCCTGGCCATCGCCCTGGACTGCGTCTACAACCACCTGGGGCCCAGCGGGAACTACCTGGCCGAGTTCGGGCCGTACTTCACCGACAAGCACGACACCCCCTGGGGTGCCGCGGTGAACCTCGACGACACCGGGTCGGTCGAGGTCCGCCGCTGGATCGTCGACAACGCCCTGCGCTGGTTCCGCGACTTCCACGTCGACGCGCTGCGCCTGGACGCCGTGCACGCCCTCGTCGACGACTCCGACCGGCACGTGCTCCAGCAGCTCGCGGACGAGACCGCGGAACTGTCCGCGCAGCTCGGCCGCCCGCTCGGCCTGGTCGCCGAGTCCGACCTCAACGACGCCGTCATGGTGACCCCCACCGCCCGGGGTGGTCGCGGCATGGACGCCCAGTGGGACGACGACGTCCACCACGCCCTGCACGCCTGGCTGACCGGTGAGCGCCAGGGGTACTACGCCGACTTCGGCGAGCCGGAGGTCGTCGCCACGACGTTCCAGGAGGCGTTCTTCCACGCCGAGCGGTTCTCCTCCTTCCGCGGGGAGGTGTGGGGGAAGAAGGTCGACCGGGCCGCCGTGCCCGGCACCGCGTTCCTGGGGTACCTGCAGACGCACGACCAGGTCGGCAACCGCGCGGTCGGCGACCGCATCGGGCACCTGCTGTCCCCCGCCCGCCAGGCCGCCGGCGCGGCGCTGTACCTGCTCGGCCCGTTCACGCCGATGGTGTTCATGGGCGAGGAGTGGAACGCGTCGACGAAGTGGCAGTTCTTCACCAGCTTCCCCGACCCCGAGCTCGGCAAGGCCGTCAGCGAGGGCCGCCGCGGGGAGTTCGGGCAGCACGGCTGGGACGCCGAGGACGTGCCCGACCCGCAGGACCCGGCCACGCGCGAGGCCTCGGTGCTGCGCTGGGACGAGCTGGACCGCGACGGGCACGCCCGGATGCTGGCCTGGTACCGGACGCTGACGGGTCTGCGCCGCTCGGTCCCCGCCCTGGCCGACGCCGACCTGCGCGCCGTCCGCGTGGACGTGCGGGGCAACGCCCTCGTCCTGCACCGCGGCGACCACCGGGTCGTCGTCACCCTGGGCGGCGGTGCGGACGTCGACGTCGAGGGCACGCCGGTGGAGGTCGTCGCGGCGTGGACCGACGGGGCCGACCCCGAACTTCTCGGCGAGGGCGTGCGGACGGCCTCGGAGGGTGTCGTCGTCGTGCGGGTCGCGTGAGCGAGCCCGCGGGAC
Source organism: Kineococcus rugosus (assembly GCF_050871975.1). Taxonomy (NCBI): domain Bacteria; kingdom Bacillati; phylum Actinomycetota; class Actinomycetes; order Kineosporiales; family Kineosporiaceae; genus Kineococcus; species Kineococcus rugosus. Next base: position 131,644 of record NZ_JBJLSJ010000001.1, read on the forward strand.
CCCGCGAGCCCGGCGACCTCGTCCGCCGGGCCGCGGTGCGCATCGCCGCGCTGGCCCAGGACGGGCTGACGTACGCCGTCGGCGACCCGGCGAAGGACTACGACGCGGCCCGGTACCGCGAGCTGACCGAGCTGGCCGCCGACCTGCTGGCCGCGGTGTCCACGACGCCGCGGGAGGTGCTGCGCGCGGTCCTGGACGCCGACACGGGGTACGCCACCCCGAAGGTCGACGTCCGGGCCGGGGTCGTGGACGAGCACGAGCGGTTCCTGCTGCTGCGCGAGCGCAGCGACGGGCTGTGGTCGCTGCCCGGCGGCTGGGCCGACCCCGGCGACCGGCCCGGCCCGGCCGCCGTCCGGGAGGTGCTGGAGGAGACCGGCTGGCCCGTGGAGGTCGTCAAGGTCGTCGGGGTGTGGGAGCGGGACGCGCGCGGCAAGCAGCCGCCGATGCCGGTCAGCGTGTTCCACCTGTACTTCCTGTGCCGGGTCGTCGGCGAGCGGGTCCCGCCGAGCGAGCTGGAGACGCTGGAGGTGGGCTGGTTCGGGCTGGAGGAGCTGCCGGAGCTGAGCGAGCGGCGCATCAGCCGCTGGGAGCTGGAGCGGCTGCTGGCCCACCACCGGGACCCGTCGCTGCCGACGGAGTGGGACTAGAGGGCCGGGACCGAAGACCCTCGTGAGCGTCGTCCGGCCGTCCTAGCGTCGGTGCCGTGAGCACCACGACCCACCGTCCCGACGCCGGGGCGGCGGCCGTCCTCGCGTCCCTCGCCTTCGCGGTCGTGGGCTGGGAGCTGTTGGTCCTGCTGCTGGACGCCGTGCTGGCGCTGCGGGGGTGGCCGGCGGTGCTGGCCCACCAGCTGCTGACGGCCGGCGGCTGGCTGGCGGGGACGCTCCTGCTGCGGGCGCGGGGGCGGGCGCTGCTGACCGGGCGCGGCCGGCCCCCGCTGCGGCGGTCGCTCCCGGCGGCGGTCCTGGCGGCGGTCCTGGTGGCCGGGTGCGTGGCCGTGCGCTGGTGGGTGCAGGAGTCCTCGCAGCTGGTCGCCGAGCACGCGGGGTTCGCCCGGTCCGGGGGCCCGGCCGGGCTCCTGACGACGGCGCAGGTCGGGTACTACGTCGCCGAGGCGGGGGTGGTGTCCCTGCTCGTCGCGTTCGCGCAGCGGGCCGGGGAGCTGCGCGGCGGCCGGCCCGGGGTGCCGTGGGGCGGGATCGGCGCCGCGCTCACCTGGGGTGCGGTCCACGTCCTGCTGCAGGGCCCCGCGGCCGGGGCGTACGCCGTGGCCGTGGCGCTCGTGCTGGGCGCGGTGCACCTGCTGGTCGGGAGCTGGCGCCGGACCTGGGCGCTGGCGGCGGTGCTGTTCGTGCTGTGAGGGCGCCTCAGGCGAGCGCCGCCCCGTCCCGGGCCAGCGCCGACAGCCGCGACACCGCGCGCAGGTACTTCTTGCGGTAGCCGCCGTTGATCAGCTCATCGGTGAACACGGCGTCGAACGGGACGCCGGAGGCGACCACGGGGATGTTCCGGTCGTAGAGCCGGTCGGCGAGGACGACGAGGCGCAGCCCGACCATCTGGTCGGTCACGGTGCGCACGTCGCGGAAGCAGACCGCGGTCGTGGAGCCGACCATGGCGCCGTAGCGGCTGGGGTGGACCTCGGCGAGGTGGGCCAGCACGGTCGCGAACTCGTCGAACGTGGCGCCCTCGCGGCCGGTGGCGACGCGCTCGACGTCGGCGTCGGACAGCGGCGCGGGCGCGGCGGGCAGGCCGCGGTGGCGGTAGTCCTCCCCGTCGACGCGCTGCACGGCGAACTGCCCGGCGAGGGCCTGGATCTCGCGCTGGAAGTCCTGGGCGGCGAACCGGCCCTCCCCCAGCGCCCCGGGCAGGGTGTTCGAGGTGGCGGCGAGCTTGACGCCGCGGTCGACGAGCTCGCGCATGAGGCGCGACATCAGGACGGTGTCGCCGGGGTCGTCGAGCTCGAACTCGTCGATGCACACCAGCTGGTGCGGGGCCAGCGCCTCCACGGCGGGCAGGAAGCCGAGGGCCCCGACGAGGTTGGTGTACTCGACGAAGGTGCCGTACGCGGCGGTGCGGCCGCCCTCGGTGACGACCTGGTGGAACAGCGAGGACAGCAGGTGGGTCTTGCCGACGCCGAACCCGCCGTCGAGGTAGATGCCGGGCGCTCCCGCGGGGGCGGCGCGGCGGCCGAAGAGCCGGCGGCGCGGGGGGCCGGCCAGGACGCGCTCGCCGAAGGCGCTCATCCCGGCGACGGCCTCGGCCTGGGAGGGGTGCTCGGGGGCGGGCACGTACGTGGCGAACCGGACGTCGGAGAACCGGGGCGGCGGGACGAGCTCGGCGACCAGCTGCTGCGGGGGCACGCGGGGGTTGCGGTCGGCCAGGGAGTCCAGTCGCATCTGAGAGCCGGTCACGACGGCCCAGCCTAGTGAGCGGACGGCGGTCGCGCCGGACGGGTCTGGCAGGATCGCGGGCGGCGGGAACGGTCGGGCAGCCCAGGACGTTCTCGTAGCCGACCGAGTCGCTGGAGGACGCACGTGAGCACCCCGCTGGACACCGACGCCAAGCTCGCCGCCTACGCACACCCCGAGAAGCTGGTCACGACCGGCTGGCTGGCGCAGCACCTGGGTGAGCCCGGGCTGGTCGTCGTCGAGAGCGACGAGGACGTGCTGCTGTGGGACACCGGCCACGTGCCGGGGTCGGTGAAGGTCGACTGGCACACCGAGCTGAACGACCCGGTGACCCGCGACTACGTCGACGGCGAGGGCTTCGCCCGGCTGATGTCGGCCAAGGGCATCTCCCGCGAGGACACCGTGGTGATCTACGGGGACAAGAACAACTGGTGGGCGGCGTACGCGCTGTGGGTCTTCACCCTGTTCGGCCACCCGGACGTGCGGCTGCTCGACGGCGGCCGCGCGAAGTGGGTCGCCGAGGGCCGGGAGATGACCACCGAGGCGCCCGGGCGCGCGGCGACGGACTACCCGGTGGTGGAGCGCCGGGACGAGGCCGTCCGCGCGTTCAAGGAGGACGTCCTGGCGCACCTGGGCGGCAGGCTCGTCGACGTCCGCTCGCTGCCGGAGTACACCGGCGAGCGCACCCACATGCCCGACTACCCCGACGAGGGCACGGTCCGCGGCGGGCACATCCCCGGTGCGGACTCGGTGCCGTGGGCGCGGGCGGCCGCCGAGGACGGCACCTTCCGCAGCCGGGCCGAGCTGGAGGCGATCTACCAGGACGAGAAGGGCCTGTCCCCCGACGACGACGTGATCGCCTACTGCCGCATCGGGGAACGGTCCAGCCACACGTGGTTCGTGCTGTCCCAGCTGCTGGGCTTCGAGAAGGTCCGCAACTACGACGGCTCGTGGACCGAGTGGGGCAACGCCGTGCGCGTCCCCATCGCCCGCGGCGAGGAGAAGGGCTCGATCAGGTGACGACCGGGCTGGAGGACGACCCGACCAGCGGGCTGCCGCCGGCGATGGCCGAGATCGTCGAGGACTTCCAGGCCCTCGGCGAGCGCGAGCGGCTGCAGCTGCTGCTGGAGTTCAGCCAGGGCCTGCGGCCGCTGCCGCCGGAGCTGGAGGGGAACCTGGAGAAGATGGAGCGCGTCGACGAGTGCCAGTCGCCGGTGTTCATCGCCGTGGAGGTGGACGACGCCAACGCCGTGCACCTGCACGTCGCCGCTCCCCCGGAGGCGCCGACCACGCGCGGGTTCGCCGGCGTGCTGCAGGACGGCCTGGAGGGCCTGCCCGCCGACGTCGTGCTGGACCTGCCCGCCGACGTGTGCCACCGCCTGGGCCTGGAGCAGGCCGTGAGCCCGCTGCGGATGCGGGGCATGACCGGGATGCTCGCCCGGGTGAAGCGCCAGGTGCGCGTCGCCACGGCGGCCTGACCGGGCGGAGGACCCCGTGACGGACCCCGCCGGGGTCGAGGCCGACGTGCCCGCCGGGCACCCGCAACTGCCGGTGACCCGGGTCGGGGAGGCCGTGCTGCCCACGACCTCCGGGACCTTCCGCGCCGTGGCCTACCGGCAGGCCGACGGGGTGGAGCACCTGGCCCTGGTCACCGGGGAGGTCGGGGACGGGCACGACGTCCTGGTCCGGCTGCACTCGGAGTGCCTGACCGGCGACGTGCTGGGGTCGTTGCGCTGCGACTGCGGTCCGCAGCTGCACGCGGCCCTGGACGCGATCACCGCGCAGGGGCGGGGCGTGGTGCTGTACCTGCGCGGCCAGGAGGGGCGGGGCATCGGCCTGGCGGAGAAGATCGCCGCCTACGCCCTGCAGGAGGCCGGGCGCGACACGGTCGAGGCGAACCTCGACCTCGGGCTGCCCGTCGACGCGCGCGACTACACCGGCGCCGCGGCCGTCCTGCGCGACCTGGGGGTCCGCGACGTCGAGCTCATGACGCACAACCCGGTGAAGGTGCGGGCGCTGGAGGCGCACGGCCTGCCGGTGCTGCGCCGCCGGGACCTGCCGGTGGCGCAGACGAGCGACAACCTGCGGTACCTGCGGACCAAGCGGGACCGGATGGGCCACCGGCTGCCGGGCGTCGGCTGACGGGCGGGGCGTCCCGCTCCGGGCCCGGCTCAGTGGTCGGCGGTGAAGGCCAGCACCCGCTCGAGCAGGACCTGCGTGGCGGCGGGGTCGTGGCCGGGCAGGCTGTCGTCGACGAACAGGTGCGCGTCGCCGTCGTAGAGGAACAGCTCGGCGGACCCCAGGCCGGCGACGAGCTGCCGCGCCTCCTCGACGTCGCCGTCGGGGTCGTCGCGCATCGCGTGGACCTGCACGGCCAGGTCGTCGGGCCAGGGCCGGCCGAGCGCGGCCGGCGGGACGACCCCGCTGATCAGCACGACGCCGCTGACGCCGGGACGGGTCACCGCGATCCCCTCGGCCGGCACCGCCCCCAGCGAGACGCCGACGAGCACCAGGTCGCCCGGCAGGCCCTCGACGGCCCGCACCCCGCGCGCGGCGACCTCCTCGAAACCGGTCGCGCGGGCGAAGGCGATCCCGTCGTCCAGCGTCGCGAACGTCCGCCCGTCGTACAGGTCGGGGGTGTGGACGCGGTGCCCGGCGTCGCGCAGCCGCTCGGCCAGGGACCGGACCCCGGCGGTGAGGCCCTGGGCGTGGTGGAAGAGGACGACCTCGCTCACCGGTCGCTCACCTGTCTCACCCGGTGACGGTCAGCGCGACCGCCACCCGGCGCCCGGTCATCCGCCCCCGCCGCTGCGCCAGCCCCTCGACCGCGTTCAGGACCTGGAACTGCAGGCCGTACTTGGCGGCCAGGACGCGCTCGGCCTCGGGCAGTTCCCGGTCGTCCAGGACGACGGCGCGGCCGTCGACGGGACGCCCCAGGGGCTTGCCGCGCCGCCCGCAGGGGGCGAGCAGGACCCGGGGCTCGCGGCGCAGCCGCTTCACCTTCCCCGTGGTGTCCTGCGTGACGAGCACGATCCGCCCGTCGTCCAGGGGGGCGACCCACACCGGGGTCGGCACGAGCCGCCCGTCCCGGCGGAACGTCGTCAGCAGGACGAAGGACGTCCGCCCCAGCAGTTCCCGCGCGCGGTCGACGTCGGTCACGGTGGCCCACTCCCTCTCTCGGACTCCTGGTGCAGCACGCCGTCGAGGTCGCGCAGCCGGTCCAGGCCTCGCAGGGCCTGGGCCATGCGCCGGTTCCCGGCCAGTTCCTCACGGTGCCCGGCGAGGAAGTTCCAGTACCCGGCGGTGAACGGGCAGGCGTCCTCGCCGACCCGCACCTTCGGATCGTAGCGACAGCCCCCGCAGAAGTCGCTCATCCGGTCGATGTAGGCCCCGCCGGAGGCGTACGGCTTCGTGGCCAGCACCCCGTGGTCGGCGTGCTGGGACATCCCCACGACGTTCGTCGTCATCACCCAGTCGTAGCCGTCGACGAAGTTCGTCCAGAACCAGTCGGCCAGCTCCGCGGGGTCGTAGCCGCGTTGCAGCCCCCAGTTCCCCAGGACCATGAGGCGCGGGATGTGGTGGACCCACCCCTCGTCGCGCACCCCGGCCAGGACCTGGTGCAGGCAGTTCGCCTCGACGGCGTCGGCGTCGAGGTCGCTGAACCAGCGCGGCAGCCGGTTCCGCGCCCCCAGCGCGTTGCGCTGCCGGTAGTCCTCGCCCAGGTGCCAGTACAGGTGCCACGTGTAGGACCGCCAGCCGACGACCTGCCGGACGAAACCCTCGACCGACGCCAGCCGGACACCGTGCTCGCGGCCGTGCTCCTCGGCGCGGCGGGCCACCTCCACGGGGTCCAGCAGGCCCAGGTTCTGCGGGGCCGACAGCAGCGAGTGCGACATCCACTGGTCCCCGGTGAGCATGGCGTCCTCGTACACGCCGAACTGCTCCAGCCGGTGCCGCAGGAAGTGCCGCAGCGCGGTGAGGGCCTCGCGGCGGGTCACCGCGAACCGGCGCGGGCCGTCGGTCCCGGTGAACTCGATCCCGTCGTCGCGGGCCCAGCGGTCGAGGTCGGCGCGGACCTCCTCGTCGATCTCGTCCTCGGTGGGCCACCAGGGTTCGCGGACGTCGAGGCGGTCGCGCTTCGGCGGGCCCTGGCGGTTGTCGTGGTCGTAGTTCCAGGTCCCGCCCACGGGTTCGTCGCCGTCCATGAGCAGCCGGTGGTGCCGCCGGACGTCGCGGTAGAAGTCCTCCATGAGCAGGCGCCGGTCCCCGCGGCGCGCGGCCCACCCGGCGAACTGCTCCTCGGAGACCACGAAACCGCGCGACGGCAGGACCTCGACGTCCGGCAGGGCGCGCACGAAGCGGCGCGCCCCGTACGACGTGGGGTCGCACACGCTCAGCGGCTCGTGGTGCTCCTCCCGGTAGCGGGCCAGCCCCTCGCGGTAGGTCCCGGCCCGGACGAACACCGCGCGGTCACCGAGCTCGGCGGCCCGGTGCCGCAGCGCCGACAGCAGCAGGTGCGCCTTGCGCCGGTGGAACCGCCTGCGCCGGAACACGTCCTTCGACTCGACGAGCAGGACGGACTGGCGCGGGGTGTCCAGGAAGTGCGGTCCGAGCTGGTCGGCGAACAGCCACCGCCGGGTCCGGGGCGACGCGTCTGGTTCCGGCACGGTCCCACTGTGACCAGCCGGTGGCCGTTCGGCACCCCGGGACGGCGCCCGGACCGCTCGGGTCAGCCGTCCCTGCCGAGCCGGGTCGCGCCCTCGGCGTCGCGGGTCGCGCCCTCGGCCTCGGCCCGGGCCCGCCGCAGCGCCTCGTCCGGGTCCTCCAGGACGACCTCCTCGAAGTGCGTCTGCGGCTCCTCCCGGGGCGGGCGGGGAGCTGCGCCCGAGCCCGGCCCGGTCCCCCCGTGCGCGGCGAACATCGAGCCGAAACCCTTGAGCGCGTCGTTGAGCTCGCTCGGCACGATCCACACCTTGTTCGCGTCGCCCTTGGCGATCTGCGGCAGCGTCTGCAGGTACTGGTAGGCCAGCAGCTTGGGGTCGGGGTCCCCGCGGTGGATCGCGTCGAACACCTGCGTGATGGCCTTCGCCTCCCCCTGCGAGCGCAGGATCGCCGCCTGCGCCGCCCCCTCGGCCCGCAGGATCGAGGACTGCTTCTCGCCCTCGGCGGTGAGGATCTGGGACTGCTTGAGCCCCTCGGCGTTGAGGATGGCCGCGCGCCGGTCGCGCTCGGCGCGCATCTGCTTCTCCATCGAGTCCTGCACGCTGGCCGGCGGGTCGATCGCCTTGAGCTCCACGCGGTTCACGCGGATCCCCCAGCGGCCGGTGGCCTCGTCGAGCACCCCGCGCAGCTGGCCGTTGATCTGGTCGCGGCTGGTCAGGGTCTGCTCCAGGTCCAGGGAGCCGATGACGTTGCGCAGCGTGGTGACGGTCAGCTGCTCGATGCCCTGGATGTAGTTCGCGATCTCGTAGGTCGCCGACTTCGGGTCGGTCGGCTGGTAGTAGATGACGGTGTCGATGCTCACGACGAGGTTGTCGGAGGTGATGACCGGCTGCGGGGGGAACGAGACGACCTGCTCGCGCAGGTCGACGTTCGCGCGGACCTTGTCGATGAACGGCACCAGGAAGTGCAGCCCGGCGTCCAGGGTCCGGGAGTACCGGCCGAGCCGTTCGACGATGACGGCGGTGGCCTGCGGCACGATCCGGATCGTCCGGATGATGACGGTCACCACGAACAGGACGACCAGGAGCAGCACGACGAGGGTCACGACGTTGTCCATCAGGGCTTCTCCTCCAGCGGTGGGGCGGGCAGGGGCCCGACGACGGCGGTGGCGCCGTCGATGGCGGTGACCACGACGTCGTCGCCCACGGCGAAGGACGGCCCGGCCGAGCGGGCCGACCACGTCTCCCCCACGAGCTTGACCTGCCCGCCGCGGATCGTGACCTCGGCCAGGACCAGCGCCGGCCGCCCGACGAGGGCGGCGGTGTTGGTGGTCCCGACCGGGGGCATCCGCAGCCGGCGCAGCAGCACCGGCCGGATCGTGCCGATGAGCAGCCCGGCGACGGCGGCCGCCACGAGCACCTGCCCCACGAACCCCAGGCCCAGGGCGTCGGCGGCGGCGCCCGCGAGCGCCCCGCCGGCCAGCATCGCGAACACGAGGTCGATCGCGGTGATCTCGAGGATCCCCAGGACCAGGGCCGTGGCGATCCACAGCAGCCAGCTGCGGTCCAGCAGCGCGTCCAGGAACTCCACGGTGATCACCCCCTGGGCCGGATCCTACCCAGGGGGCCGCGCCGTCCTCAGTAGGCGCTCAGGGGCGGGCAGGAGCAGACGAGGTTGCGGTCCCCCGCGGCCCCGTCGATGCGGCGCACCGGCGGCCAGTACTTGGTGCGCGGGTCCATGCCGTTCGGGTAGACGGCCTCGGCGCGCGTGTACGGGTGGTCCCACTCGCCCACGAGGCAGGCCGCGGTGTGCGGGGCGTGCCGCAGCGGGGAGTCCGCGACGGCCCAGCGGCCGTCCGCGATCTCCCGCACCTCCGCGGCGATGGCGAGCATCGCGTCGCAGAACCGGTCGAGCTCGGCGAGGTCCTCGCTCTCGGTGGGCTCGACCATGAGGGTGCCGGCCACCGGGAAGGACATCGTCGGGGCGTGGAAACCGTGGTCGATGAGCCGCTTGGCGACGTCGTCGACCGTGACGCCGGTGGCCTTGGTCATCGGGCGCAGGTCGAGGACGCACTCGTGGGCGACGAGCCCGCCCGGGCCCCGGTACAGGACGGGGAACGCGTCCTGCAGCCGTGCTGCGACGTAGTTCGCCGACAGCACCGCCTGGACGGTGGCGGCGCGCAGGCCGTCGGGGCCCATGAGCCGCAGGTACGCCCACGGGATCGGCAGGATCCCGGCGGAGCCGAACGGGGCCGCCGACACCATCCCGACGCCGCCGGCGTCGGGGGCGGTCGACGGCAGGAACGGGGCGAGGTGGGAGCGGACCGCGACGGGCCCGACCCCCGGACCGCCCCCGCCGTGCGGGATGCAGAACGTCTTGTGCAGGTTCAGGTGCGAGACGTCGGCACCGAACCGGCCGGGCCGGGCCAGCCCGACGAGGGCGTTGAGGTTGGCCCCGTCGACGTAGACCTGGCCCCCGGCGTCGTGGACGAGGGCGCACACCTCGCGGATGGACTCCTCGTAGACCCCGTGGGTCGAGGGGTAGGTCACCATCAGCGCGGCGAGGTCGTCGGCGTGCTCGGCGACCTTGGCGCGCAGGTCGTCCAGGTCGACGTTCCCGGCCTCGTCGCAGGCCACCACGACGACCTTCAGCCCGGCCATGACGGCGCTGGCGGCGTTCGTGCCGTGCGCGGAGCTCGGGATGAGGCAGGTCGTGCGCTCCCCGTGGCCCTGGGCCAGGTGGTGGGCGCGGATGGCCAGCAGCCCGGCGAACTCGCCCTGGGACCCGGCGTTGGGTTGCAGGGAGACCGCGTCGTACCCGGTGACCTCGGCCAGCCAGCGCTCGAGGTCGGCGACGAGCTCGGCGGTCCCGGCGAGCTGGTCGGCCGGGGCGTAGGGGTGCAGGTCGGCGAACTCGGGCCAGGAGACCGGCTCCAGCTCGGTCGTCGCGTTGAGCTTCATCGTGCACGAGCCCAGCGGGATCGCACCGCGGTCGAGGGCGTAGTCGGCGTCGGACAGCCGGGCCAGGTAGCGCAGCATCGCCGTCTCGGAGCGGTGCCGGGAGAAGACCGGGTGGGTGCAGAACCCCGACGTGCGGCGCAGCGCGGGCGGCAGCGCGGGCTCGGCGGGCGCCGCGGGGGCTTCGGGGGCCTCGGGCGCCTGGAGGCCGAACCCGGCGAGGGCGGCGGCGACGTGCGCCTCGGAGGTGGTCTCGTCGACGGTGAGCCCGACGTGGTCGGCGTCGACGAGGCGCAGGTTCACGCCCGCCGCCAGCGCGGCGGCCACGACCTCCCGGGCCCGGCCCGGGACCCGGGCCAGGACAGTGTCGAAGAACTCGTCGTGGACGACCTCGACGCCCCCGGCGCGCAGCGCCCCGGCCAGCGCCGCGGCCCGCCGCGCCACCTGCGTGCCGATGGCCCGCAGCCCGTCGGGCCCGTGCCAGACGGCGTAGCAGCCGGCCATCACGGCCAGCAGGACCTGGGCGGTGCAGATGTTCGACGTGGCCTTGTCGCGGCGGATGTGCTGCTCGCGGGTCTGCAGCGCCAGCCGGTAGGCGGGGTTGCCGTCGGCGTCGACGGAGACCCCGACCAGCCGGCCGGGCAGCGAGCGCTCCAGCCCCTTGCGGACGGCCATGTACGCGGCGTGCGGGCCGCCGGCGCCCATCGGGACGCCGAAGCGCTGGCTGGAGCCGACGGCGACGTCGACGCCGAACTCCCCCGGCGGCACGAGCAGCGTCAGGGCCAGCAGGTCGGCGGCGGCCACGGTGACCGCGCCGCGGGCGCGGGCGTCGGCGACGACGCCGGCGAGGTCGCGGACGCGGCCGGAGGCGCCGGGGTACTGCACGAGCAGCCCGAACACGTCGCCGACCCCGGCGAGGGGGTCGGGGGCGTCGAGGTCGACGACCTCCAGGCGCAGGCCCAGCGGGACGGCCCGGGTGCGCAGGACCGCCAGGGTCTGGGGCAGGACGTCGGCGTCGACGGCGAACGCCGCGCCGGCGGGGGCCTTGGAGGTGCGGCGGGCCAGCGTCATCGCCTCGGCTGCGGCGGTGCCCTCGTCGAGCAGCGAGGCGTTGGCGACGTCCAGGCCGGTGAGGTCGGTGACGGCGGTCTGGAAGTTCAGCAGCGCCTCCAGGCGGCCCTGGGAGATCTCCGGCTGGTACGGCGTGTAGGCCGTGTACCAGGCGGGGTCCTCCAGGACGTTGCGGCGCACCACGGCCGGGGTCCGGGTGCCGTGGTAGCCCAGGCCGATCATCGAGGGCACGACGCGGTTCTTCGTGGCCAGCGCCCGCAGCGCGGCCGTCACCGACGTCTCGTCCAGGGCCGCGGGCAGGTCGAGGGCGCCGTCGCGGATGCCGGCCGGGACGGCCCGGTCGACGAGCTCGTCGAGGCCGGTGAGCCCGACGACGTCCAGCATGCGGGCGACGGCGGCGGCGTCGGGGCCGATGTGCCGGGCGCTGAACGGCAGGGCGCCGGGTTCGGCGGCGGGGGTGGTGGGTGCCTCGGCCGGCGCGTCGGCGGACGGCTCGGTGGACGGGGCGGTGGGGACGGACAGCGAGGTCATGACGCTCCGGGGGTCGCGGGAACCGGGTGGACCTCCCCGTCTGTCACCGGCCCGCACGGGACCGGCTCCAGAGCGGCCCTGCCCCGTGTGGTCCTTCCGCCTGAGAGGTTCCGGGGATGTTGCCCCTTCGGCGCCCCGGTCCGCACGGATCGAGGTCTCTCCCACACGAGGTGAACGGCCTGCGTGGAGTCTAGGGGGTCCAGGGCGCCGGTATCCTGCCCGCCGTGATCAGCCTCGCCGTCAGCAGCGCCAAAGGTGGGGTGGGCAAGACCTCCGTCGTCCTCGGGCTCGCGTCCGCGGCCCTCCACCGCGGCACCAGCACCCTCGTCGTGGACCTGGACCCCCAGGCCGACGCCACGTCCGGTCTGGACGTGACCGCCCAGCGCCCGCACGACGTCGCCGCGGTGCTGCAGGCGCCCAAGCGCCGGGTGGCCGAGGAGGCCGTGGCCCCCAGCGGCTGGGTCGACGACCACCCCGGCCTGCTGGACGTGCTGTCGGGGTCGGCGTCCTCGGCCCGGCTGGACACCCCCGAGGCCGGGGCGGAGGAGCTGCGGGCGCTGCGGCGGGCGCTGAAGAAGCTCGACGACCACGAGCTCGCGCTGATCGACACCCCGCCGTCGCTGGGGGGCCTGACCCGCTCGGCGTGGCAGGCGGCGGACGCCGTCCTCGTCGTCTCCGACGCCAGCCGGTTCTCGGTGGCCGCGGTCGACCGGACCCTGCGCGAGGTCCACGCGCTGCGCTCGGGCCCGCGCGTGGTGGGGATCCTCGTCAACCGGTTCACCCAGCGCTCGGGCGAGCAGCGGTTCCGGTACGAGGAGCTGCGGGCGCTGTTCGGCGACCTCGTCCTGGAGCCGTTGCCCGACCGCGCCTCGGTGCCGCAGTCGCAGGGCGCGGGCGTGCCGCTGCACTCGGTGCGGACCCGCACCGCCAAGGCCCTCGCCGGGCAGTTCGACGACGTCCTGGACCGGGTCCTGCTGCGCCGCTGAGGGAACCGGACGGGTTCCGCCGGCGTCCGACGTGCGGGATGATCGCCGAGCGTCTAGCGTCTGAGGACGGTGCGTGCCCGGGATCGTCCCCCTGTGGTCACCGCCCCGCTCTCCCCGCTCCGCTGCGGGTCCTAGGAGGTTCCGTGACGTCGTCGAACACCCCCCTCGAGGCCGGGCGCGCCGAGCGCGCCGACCAGGCCCGCGTCGTGCGCGCCGCCCGGACCGTCGCGCCGGTCCCGCCGGTCCCGCCCCCCGCGCGCGTCGCGGTCGCCGATCCCGAGGCCGACCGCATCGCCGGTCTCGTGCAGCGGCTGCGGTCGCACTGGACGCGCACCGGCGCCGACATCGCGACCCGGCTGCGCCCGGGCGTCGACGACGCCCGGCTGGACGCCGTGGAGCGCCAGATGGGCCTGCTGCTGCCCCGGGGCGCGCGGGCCTGGTGGCGCGCCGCCGACGGGGTCGACCCGGTCCGCACGACCTTCCGGACCAGCGCGCCGACCGTCGGTCCCGGCGGCTGGGTGCCGCTGGGCCTGGAGGAGGCCGTGCAGCGCGCCACGGGTCAGGGCCCGGGCCTGGCCGCGCCGCCGGCGCTGCTGCCGGTGTTCGCGCGGGACGAGGAGCTGATCGCCGTCCGGCTGGGCTCCAGCCGGGCCGTGGTGGAGCAGCTCGTGCTGTCCGAGGACAAGGAGAGCTACCAGCACTCCTGGCGGGTGGGGCTGGACGAGCTGCTCAGCACCTGGGCCGACGCGCTGCTGGCGGCGGTGATCTGGCTGCCGGACGCGCACGACTGGGTCACCGACCCGTTCGCCCTCCAGGCGCTCCCCCGCGCCGAGCTGCTCGACTGACCGCACGCGCGACGACCCCTGCACCGCCTGGCGGTGCGGGGGTCGTCGTGCGTCGGGGGTGCGTCGGGGGGCGGGTCAGCCGGCTTCGCGGGCGGCCCGGCGGCGGGACAGCTCGTCGGCCAGCACCATGGCGCTGTCGCCCTGGGCGCGGTCGGCGGGGCGCTCGCTGGGCAGCGAGGCCAGCTCGCCCTCGACCTCGCGCCACACGCGGCCGACGGCGATCCCGAAGACGCCCTGACCACCCTGGACGAGGTCTATGACCTCGTCCGCCGAGGTGCACTCGTAGACGCTGGCCCCGTCGGACATCAGCGTGATCTGGGCGAGGTCGTCGATCCCCCGCTCGCGCAGGTGCATGACGGCGGTGCGGATCTGGTGCAGGGACACCCCGGTGTCCAGGAGCCGCTTGACGACCTTCAGGACGAGGATGTCGCGGAACCCGTAGAGGCGCTGCGACCCCGACCCCGAGGCCCCCCGCACGCTGGGGGCGACCAGGTCGGTGCGGGCCCAGTAGTCGAGCTGGCGGTAGGTGATCCCGGCGGCCTTGCACGCGGTCTGCCCGCGGTAGCCGACCTCGTCGTCGAGCACGGGGAGGTCCTCCGCGAACAGCACGCCCTGGGCGCGCGCAGGGGGGGACACCTTCTGCGACGACCCTGCGACTGCGTCGCCACTGCTCACGCCGGCCTCCTCGTCATCGCCACCCGTCGAGGTTTCGACCGGAGCGTTCCCTGTACTGACCGTAGAAGAGCGCCCCCGGAGCGTCAACGAGGCGCGCGGCGTGGCGTTCCTCGTGACCATCCTGTGACATCCCCCCGGACCCGGAGGCCCTACCGGTCGCCCGAACCGGACTCGAAGTCCTCCGGGGTGATGTGGTCGAGGAACTCGCGGAACTTCTCCACCTCGTCCTCGTCCTCGTCCGGCACGGGCACCCCGCTGGAGTCCAGGACGCCCTCGGCACCGACGATCGGGCACCCGACGCGCAGCGCCAGCGCGATGGCGTCGGAGGTCCGGGAGCTGACCGTCAGCCCCCCGTCGAAGGCCAGTTCCGCGAAGTACACGTTGTCCTTGACCGCCACGATGCGGACCTCCTCCAGACGCCGGCCGACGGCCTCGATGACGTCCTTGAGCAGGTCGTGGGTCAGCGGCCGCGGCGGCACGACGCCCTGCTGGGCGAAGGCGATCGCGCTGGCCTCGGGCGCGCCGATCCAGATGGGCAGGTACCGGTCGCCGTCCCGCTCGCGCAGCAGCACGATCGGGTTGTTGGAAGGCATCTCGACCCTGACGCCGATGACATCGAGCGCTCGCACGGGTTCACCGTACCCCCGGAACGGGTCGGCGGGCCGGTCGGCCCGCCGACGCGCTCAGCGGCCGGTCCTCCCGAGGGCGCCGGCGACCAGGGCGGTGTGCAGCCGCAGGCACGCCGCGGCGATCTCGCGGGCGACCTGGTCGGCGCGGGCGGCCTGCTCGGCCGACCCCGCCCGGCCCGAGCGCTGCAGCGGCGCCGCGACCTGCTCGGCCAGCGCGACCTCCCGGTCGGCGGCCGTGCGGAACACCCGCAGGTGCCGGGCCTCGATGCCGTGGGCGGCCAGGGCCGCGGCGGCCCGCAGCACCTCCAGCGCCTCGCCGTCGTACCAGGGACCGCCGGGAGCCGGCGACAGCACCCCGTACCCCTCCAGCGCGTCGAGCAGCGCGGCCTCGACGCCGGACTCGCGCAGCAGCTCACCGCGGGTCAGCCGCAGGTTGGCGGCGTGGCCGTCGAAGCGGTCGGTGCCCGGCACGCCCACCGCCACCGCGTGCCCGGGCACCCGGGGCGCGGCCTCGGCCGGGTCGGGCAGCTCCAGGCCGCGGTCCAGGGCCTCGAGGTTCTCCCGGATGACCTTCAGCGGCAGGTAGTGGTCGCGCTGGGCGGCCAGGACGTACCGCAACCGGTCCACGTCGTCGGAGGAGAACTTGCGGTACCCCGCCGCCGTCCGCCCGGGCTCGACCAGGCCCTGCTCCTCCAGGAAGCGGATCTTGGAGATCGTCAGGTCGGAGAACTCCGGCGACAGGATCGCCATGACCTCCCCGATGGTCATCCGCGGCGCGGCGGGGTCCAGCGCCCGGGCGCTCGCGGCGCTCACGCCTCCCCCTGCACCCGCGGGCTCGGGTGGAACTCCAGCCGGTACTTGCCGATCTGCACCTCGTCGCCGGTGCGCAGGACCACGTCGTCGATGCGCTCGCGGTTGACGTAGGTGCCGTTGAGGCTGCCGACGTCGCGCACGCGGAAACCGGGACCGGTCACGGGGTCCGGGGCGCGCAGGAACTCGGCGTGCCGGCGCGAGACGGTGACGTCGTCGAGGAAGATGTCGCTGGTCTGGTGCCGGCCGGCGGAGGTGCGCTCGGCGTCGAGCAGGAAGCGCGACCCGGCGTTGGGCCCGCGGCGCACCACCAGCAGCGCCGACCCCGCGGGCAGGGCCTCGATCGCCTCGGTGTCGTCCGGGGTCAGCCCCCGGTCGGCGCTCTCGTGGACCTCGGGGACGGCCAGTCCCGCGAAGGACATCGTGGAGTCGACGGGACGCTCGGCGGAGGGGCGCTCCGGGCCCGTCCCCTCGTCCTGACCACCCGTCGGCCCTTGAGTCGGCCCGGAGCCCGGCGCAGACATCGACACCACCTCTCGCTGGCACAGCACGTGACCACTCCCTGCAGGCGAGCGGTCACGCTCGGATCTTCGTGGACAACAGTAGCCGGGACCGACCGCGCAGGTCAGCCCGCCCACCGGACGTCGTGGGCGGCAGCCTCAGCCGACGTGCTGGGTGTACGCCGCGGCGTCGAGCAGCGCGGCGGCCTCGGCGGGGTCGGCCGGGGTGAGGGTGAACATCCAGCCGTCGCCGTAGGGGTCGGTGTTGACCAGGTCCGGGCGCGTCTCCAGCCCGGGGTTGTGGCCCGAGACGGTGCCCGAGACCGGCGCGGTGATCTCGCTGACGCTCTTGGTCGACTCGACCTCCCCGACCGCCGAGCCCGCGGTCACGGCCTCGCCCTCGGCCGGCAGCGAGACGTAGACCACGTCGCCGAGCTGGTCCTGGGCGAAGTCGGTGATCCCGACCCGGACGGTGCCGTCGGCCTCGACGCGCACCCACTCGTGCTCGCTGGTGTACCGCAGGTCGGCGGGGACGTTCGACATGGGGCGGGGGGCTCCTCGGGAGACGGGACGCGCCGCCGGGTCACTGCTGCGGCGGTGCCGGGCGAGCGTACTGAGGGGCCGAGACGGCGTGCAAGGCGGTGATCGTCACGCCGTCCTCCCCCGGTGCCTGCTGCACGTCGAGGTCGGCGCCGGCCGAGCGCAGCGTCTCGCGCACCCCGCCGGGGATGTCCAGGGCCGTGGCCAGGGTGGGCGGGTCCCCGATGACCGTGACGACGTACGGGGAGCGCTCCAGCACCCCGTCGACCAGCACGCCGCCGGAGCCGGCCGGGGCGTCGGTGAACGCCGTCTGGGCCACCACCCGGGTCCGGCCGACCTGGATGCCCTCGGCCCCCGAGTCGCGCAGCTCCTGGACGAGCTGGATGAAGTTCGTCGAGCGCAGCGAGGCCGCCGGGTCGGTGACGGTCGCCACGATCCCCGGCCCGCGCGCCGGCAGCGTCCCGGCCAGCAGGCCGAACTCGCGGGCCCGCGCGGCCGCGGCCTGCGCGGCGGCCTCGGCCTGGTCCGAGCCCTCGGTGAGCTCGCGGCGGGTGGCCTCGAGCTCCTGCACCTCCCCGGCCAGCCGGTCCCCGCGCTCGGTGGTGTCGTCGAGGATGCGCACCAGGTCGCTCTCGCGCAGGTCGGCCAGCCCGGACGTCGACGTCTGCCGGACCTGGACGGCGAAGCCGAAGCCCAGCGCGGCGCACAGGACCCCGGCCAGGACCTGCCCGCGGGTCGCGCGGGGGGACGCGGCCCGCCACAGCCGGCGCCACGGCCGGGGTCGCGGCGCGCCGGTCGGGGCGGGCGGGGCCGGGGGCTGCTCGCTCACGCGCGGAACAGGTGCCGGCGGATGGCGGCGACGTTGGAGAAGATGCGCACCCCCAGCACGACGACGACGCCGGTGGACAGCTGCGACCCGACGCCGAGCTGGTCGCCGAGGTAGACGATGACGGCGGCCACGACGGCGTTGGACAGGAACGAGACGACGAACACCTTGTCGTCGAAGATCCCGTCGAGCACCGCGCGCAGGCCCCCGAAGACCGCGTCGAGCGCGGCCACCACCGCGATCGGCAGGTAGGGCTGCAGGAACACCGGCACCTCGGGGTGCAGCAGCACCCCGGCGACGATGCCCACCAGGAGTCCGACGGCGGCGATCACGACGGCAGACCCTACTGTCCCGGCCCCGGGGCCCCGTCCGCGCTGCGGGCCGAGCGCAGGTCCAGCCGCGCGGCGGGCAGGGTCAGGTCGTCGGCCGCGCCGACCCGGGCGCGGACGCCGTAGTTGTCCCGCAGCACCTGCAGGTAGCGGCCCGCGACGGAGGTCGCGAACGCCGTCTGCATCGCCGCGGGGTCACCCACGGCGGAGATCGTGTACGGCGGCGTCAGCGGGCGGTAGTCGACGAGCACGGCCTCCCCGGCGGCCCGGATCGAGGACAGCGCCCCCAGCCGCTGCCCGTTGACCGCGACCGCCTCGGCGCCGGCGGCCCACAGGCCGTTCACCACGAGCTGCACGTCGCGGTCCACGACCCGCCCCGAGGTGCCCGTGGTCCCGTCGGTGGCCGGTGCGTCGTCGAGGACGACCTCCAGCCCCGGGCCCGTCACGGCCGTCCCGGCCGCGGCGACCGACAGCGCGGCGGACTCGGCGTCGGCCGAGGCGGCCGGCGCGCCCCCGAGCCGGGCGGCCAGCTCCGCGTTGCCCGCCTGCAGCTCCGCGGCCCGGGCCCCGAGGGCGTCGGCGCGGGCGGTGCTGTCCTCGATGCGCTCGGCCAGCGCGGCGCGCCCGCGGTCGGCGGCGGGCTCGGCGGCCGCCGCCCGCACCCCGGCGACGGCGAACAGCGCGCCGACGGCCAGCAGCGCCAGGACCGTCCCGGCCCGCGCCGGGGCGGAGCGGCCGGCGCCCGTCCGGGCCCGGTGCTCGGCGGCGGCGGCGTACCCGGGGTCCAGCGGCCGGGTCATGACCTCGGTCAGCAGCCGGGTGCTGGCCGCGGGGTCGCGGTGCGGGTCGGGGTGGACGGGCAGCGCCGGCAGCCTCGGCCGCCTCACCGCCCCTGCTCCCGCCGGTGCTCGCGCCGCAGCTGGGCGACCTGCCGCAGGTAGAGGACCCCGGCCCACCAGTACAACCCGGTGCCCCACAGGGCGAACGCCCAGCCGAGCGCCCCGGCGACCAGGGACAGGGTGCGGGAGACCTCCCCGAGCAGCAGCAGCGGGAAGGCGTAGAGCAGGCAGAACGTCCCGGCCTTGCCGAGGAGGTGCACGGGCAGCGCGCTGTGCCCGAGCCGGGCCAGCACCGGCAGGGTGGCCAGCATCGTCGCGTCGCGGGCCACGAGCACGGCCACGAGCCACCAGGGGATGAGCCCGCGGTAGGCCAGCCCCAGCAGCGTGGTGAGGATGTAGAGCCGGTCGGCGAAGGGGTCGAGCACCTGCCCCAGCCGCGTGACCTGGTTCCAGCGCCGCGCGAGGTGGCCGTCGAGGTAGTCGCTGGCCCCGCTCACCGCGAGCACCGCCAGGGCCCAGCCGTCGTGGCCGGCCACGATGAGAACCGCGAAGACGGGGACGAGCAGCAGGCGCAGGGAGCTCAGCGCGTTGGGCAGCGTGAGGACCCGGTCGCTGACGACCTGACCGTCCGCCGTCGTCACGCCGCCCGCCCCCGTTCACCCGTCCGGACCCCGTCGGACGGCTCAGCCTACGGCCCGGGGCCCGGGGGCCGTCCGCCAGGCGTACAGTCGCCATGCAGTCCGACACCTGTCGAAGAGAACTCCCGGAGGAGACCACCGTGCCCACCTACGACCTCGCCGACCGCTCCGCCGTCGTCACCGGCGCCGGCTCCGGCATCGGCCGCGCCGTCGCCCTCGAACTGGCCCGCAACGGCGCCGCCGTCCTCGTCGCCGACCTGTCGGGGGCGGCCGCCGAGGCGGTCACCGCCGAGATAACCGCCGCCGGCGGCACCGCGCGGGCGTTCGCCGGGGACGTGACCGACTACGACGCGAACGTCGCGATGGTCGCCGCGGCGGGCGAGCTGGCCCCGCTGCGCGTCGCCGTCAACAACGCCGGCATCGGCGGGGAGGCCGTGCCCGTCGCCGACTACTCCCTGGAGTCCTGGCGCAGGGTCATCGACGTCAACCTCAACGCGGTGTTCTACGGCCTCAAGGCCCAGATCCCCGCGGTGGTCGCCGCCGGGGGCGGTTCGATCGTGAACATGGCCTCCGTGCTCGGCGGCGTCGGCATCGCCGGCTCCAGCGCGTACGTCACCTCCAAGCACGCCGTGGTCGGCCTCACGAAGAACGCGGCGCTGGAGTACTCCGCCCGGGGCGTGCGGGTCAACGCGATCGGCCCGGGGTTCATCAGCACCCCGCTGCTGGAGGCCAACCTGCCCGAGGAGGCCCAGGCCGCCCTGGCCGCCCAGCACGCCACCGGCCGGCTCGGGACCCCCGAGGAGGTCGCCGCGCTGACCGCGTTCCTGGCCAGCGACGCCGCGAGCTTCGTCACCGGGTCGTACCACCTCGTCGACGGCGGCTACGCGGCCCGCTGACCGGAGGCGCTCAGGACGCGGCCAGCGCCTTCAGGACGCGCTCGTCGCTGACCGGGTGCGCCGTCGGGATCCCCGGGGCGAACTTCTGCAACCGCAGTTCCTCCAGCGTCCACCGGATCCGCGCGAGGTCCGGGGGCACCGGGGTCCCCGCCCGGCGCACCCGCTGCGCCCACGCGTCGCGGACGCGGGTGAACTCGGCCATCCGCACCCGGTCCCGCTGCGGGTTGTCGGGCATCGTCGCCAGCCGGCGGTCGATGCCCTGCAGGTACCGCAGCAGGTCCGGGAGGCGGTCGACGCCGGTCTCGGCGACGAAACCGGCGTGCACGAGGCCGGTGAACTGCTCGCGCACGTCGGCCAGCGAGGGCACCAGCGCCAGGCTGCCGGTCCGGGAGATGTTCTTCTCCACCGCGGCGGCGGTGCGCAGGACCCGCAACGTCCGGTCGACGGTCGTCGCGGTCAGCGCGGTGAACCGGGGCCGCACCGCCTCGACCAGCCGGGCGAACCCCGCGGCCGTCCGGACGTCCGCCCCGCCGGCCTCGTCGAGCAGGTGCGCCGCCGCGGCGCGGGCCGCGTCGGCGACGACGGCGTTCGCGTCGCCGTGCGGGGCGCGGGCCAGCAGCAGGCGCGCGTCGTTGGCCAGGCCGTCCAGCACGGCCTTCGCCGGGGACGGCAGCGCCAGCGACAGCAGCCGCAGCACCCCCTCGCGGTGCGCGACCGCGGCCTGCGCGGCGGTCGGGAACGTCCGCAGGCCCACGGTCGCCCCCTCGTCGACCAGCGCCGGGAACGAGGTCACGTCGGTGCCCCGCACGACGCTGGTGTGGGTCGGCGGGATCTCCGCCGGCAGGTTCGCCCAGGACGTCTCCCCGGTGCGCTGCACCTCGTCGGCGGCCTCGGTGAGGGTCTGCTCCACCGTCTGCTCCAGCTGCGCGCGCAACCGGGCGAAGTCCTTGCCGGCGGCCAGGACCTGCCCGTCGGCGCCGCGCACCCGGAACGTGGGCCGCAGGTGCGCGGGGACCTTCGACCAGTCGACGTCCTGCTCGTAGATCTCGGTGCCGTCCCCCAGCCGCGGCAGTTCCCGCTCGAACGCGGGCCAGAACCCCTCCTCGTGCGGGCGGACCCGCTCGAGGAACCGGGCCGCCTTGTCCGGGGCCGGGGCGAGGTTGCGGCGCAGCTCCTTGGGCAGGGAGCGGATCATCGCCGTCACCAGGTCGTGCCGAAACCCCGGGACCTGCCACAGCAGGTCCCGGTCGTCGAAGCGGTTGACGACCTCGACGGGCACGTCGACGGTCAGCCCGTCGGCGGCCGACCCGGGGTCGAACACGTACTCCAGCCGCAGGTCGAGGTCCCCCTGGCGCCAGGACAGCGGGAACTGCTCCTCGCTGACCGCGTCCTCCTCGGTGACGAGCATCGCCGGGTCGAAGGTCAGCAGGTCGGGGTCGCGACGGCGGGCGTCCTTCCACCAGGCGTCGAAGTGCCGCCCGGAGACGACGTCGGCGGGGATCCGCGCGTCGTAGAACGCGAACAGCACCTCGTCGTCGACGACGATGTCGCGGCGGCGGGCGCGGTGCTCCAGCTCCTCGGCCTCGGCCAGCAGTTCGCGGTTGCGGTGGAAGAACGCGTGCCGCGTCTCGAAGTCGCCCTCGACCAGGGCGTTGCGCAGGAACAGGTCGCGGGACAGTTCCGGGTCGATCGCGCCGTAGGGGACGGTCCGGCTCGCCACGACCGGGACGCCGTACAGGGTGACCCGCTCGTCGGCCACGACCGCGGCCCGCTTGCGCGACCAGCGCGGCTCGGAGTACGTGCGCTTGACGACGTGCGCGGCCAGCGGCTCGATCCAGCGCGGGTCGATCCCGGCGACCACGCGCGCCCACAACCGCGACGTCTCGACGAGCTCGGCGGCCACGACCCAGTCGGGGTTCTTGCGGCCCAGCGCCGAACCGGGCGACACGGCGAACTTCGCCCCGCGCGCGCCGTTGTACTCCACCTGCGGCCGGCGCTGCTCGCGCCGGCCCTTCTGCTCCTCCCGGACGTCCTTGAGCCCGATGTTCCCCAGCAGCCCCGCCAGCAGGGACCGGTGGACGGCGTCGGCGTCGTACCCGGGGTCGGGGAACAGCTCGTCCTCGCCCGGCTCGGCCGGTTCGGGCCGTTCCACCTCGAACCCCAGGTCCCGCACGACGCGGCGCAGCTGGGCGTAGGTGTCCTGCCACTCGCGGATGCGCAGGAAGTGCAGCATCTCGCTCTTGACCCGGCGCCGGAACGCCGAGCTGGACAGGTCCCGCTGCAGGTGCTGCAGGTAGGACCACAGGTTCAGGTACGTCAGGAAGTCCGACGTCTCGTTGCGGAACCGAGCGTGCAGCTGCGCGGCCCGGTCGCGCTGCTCCAGGGGACGTTCGCGCGGGTCCTGCACCGACAGCGCCGCGACGACGACCAGGACGTCGCGCAGGCAGCCGTTGCGCTGGGCCTCCAGCACCATCCGCCCCAGCCGCGGGTCGATCGGCAACCGGGCCAGGTCCCGGCCGGTCCGGGTCAGCCGCGGCACCCCGCGGTCGGCCGGGCGCGCCTCCTCCAGCGCGCCGAGCTCGGCCAGCAGCCCCAGGCCGTCGGTGATCGCGCGCTGCTCGGGGGGTTCGACGAAGGGGAACGCGGCGATGTCGCCCAGCCCCAGGGAGGCCATCTGCAGGATGACCGCGGCCAGGTTGGTCCGCAGGATCTCCGGGTCGGTGAACTCCGGCCGCGACTCGAAGTCGGCTTGGGAGTACAGCCGGATGCAGATGCCGTCGGCGACGCGGCCGCACCGCCCGGCGCGCTGGTTCGCCGACGCCTGCGAGATGCGCTCCACCGGCAGGCGCTGCACCTTCGTGCGGTGCGAGTACCGCGAGATGCGGGCGGTCCCGGCGTCGACGACGTACCGGATCCCGGGGACCGTCAGGGACGTCTCGGCGACGTTCGTGGCCAGCACGATGCGCCGGTTCCCGTGCGGCCGGAACACCCGGTGCTGCTCCTCGGCCGACAGCCGCGCGAACAGCGGCAGGATCTCGGTGCCGCGGAACTCCCGTTCCCGCACCAGGTCGGCCAGCGCGTCGGCGGTGTCGCGGATCTCGCGCTCACCGGGCAGGAACACCAGGACGTCGCCGGGTCCCTCGGCGCCGAGTTCGCGGACGGCGTCGAGGATCGCCCCGGTCTGGTCGCGGTCGTCGCCGACGAGCTGCTCCAGCGCGTCGTCGGAGTCGAGGGAGTCGCCGGCCTCGTCGAGGTCGGTCCCCAGGAGCTCCTCGGCCAGCTCGGCCGCCAGCAGCGGCCGGTACCGGACCTCGACGGGGTAGGTGCGCCCGGAGACCTCCAGGATCGGCGCCCCGCCGAAGTGCCGGGAGAACCGCTCGGGGTCGATCGTGGCGGAGGTGATGACCAGCTTCAGGTCGGGCCGGGTCGGCAGCAGCCGCGCCAGGTAGCCCAGCAGGAAGTCGATCGTGAGGCTGCGCTCGTGCGCCTCGTCGACGATGAGCGTGTCGTACTGCAGGAGTTCGGGATCGCGCTGGATCTCGGCCAGCAGGATGCCGTCGGTCATGACCTTGACGAGGCTGTCCTCGCCGACGGTGTCGGTGAACCGGACCGCGTACCCGACGGTCCCGCCGAGGTCGGTGCGCAGTTCCTCGGCGACGCGCTCGGCGACGGCGCGGGCGGCGATGCGCCGGGGCTGGGTGTGCCCGATGCGGCCGCGGACCCCGCGGCCGATCTCCAGGCAGATCTTCGGCAGCTGGGTCGTCTTGCCCGACCCGGTCTCCCCCGCCACCACGATGACCTGGTGCTCGCGCAGCGCGGCGGCGATCCGGTCCTTCTCCTGGCTGACGGGCAGCTGCTCGGGGTAGTCGACCGCGGGCACCGACGCGGCCCGGCGGGCGGTGCGCGCCTCGGCGGCCGCGGTGAGCTCCTCCAGGGCGGGCAGCTCGGCCTCGAACGCCTCCCGGGGCCGGCGGGCGAGCCCGGCCAGCCGGCGCCGGACGCGGTCCTCCTCGCGCAGCGAGACCGCACCGAGGCGCTGGGCCAGGTCGAGCGCGCGGGGGTCGTCGGGCAGGGCCCGCGCCGGTGCCCCGCGGCGGGGGGCCACGTCGCGGGAGGGGCGCTTGCGGGACCGCGAACGGGAACGGGGGGAGGACGAGGCCGGGGACGACGAGGAGGATGAGGACATGGCCCGTCGAGTCTAGGCGCCCGGGCGCCGGCCCCACCCGTTCGGACCAGTCCCTCACCCTCCGTGCGGTTCTCGCGGGTCCGATCCGGTCATTCCGCTTGTGCGGCCTCCCCCGGACGGGCCAAGCTGCGTCCCGTCGTCACGGGGGGTGACGACATCACGATCTTCTGGGGGGAAGACACCATGGTCGTCCACGCACGCACCCGCACCGTCGCCCGGCGGGCGCTGGGCGCCGCCGCCGCGCTGGCCCTGGGCACCGGGCTGGCCGCCGCGGGCGCCCAGACGGCGCACGCCACCGCCGGCAGCTCCGGGGTGAGCAGTTCCGTCGTCCTGCACGGCGGTGCCCTCAGCGTCCGCAGCGCGCTGGCCGCGCTGCCGGGGAACACCTACGTCGAGTCGCGGCTGGGGGGCCGGCTGTCCGTGGCCTGCTTCGCCGGCGGCCAGGTGGTGCCCGGCACCGGCACCGACGCCGGGTGGGTCGCCACCGGCGACCTCGGCGGGGCCCCCTGGTACAACAACGGCTACCTCGTCGACGCGGTCGCCCCCGCCGGCGCCACGTCGGTCTCCGCGCCGGTCGTGCTGAAGAACGTGCTGCTCGACCGCGCCGGGCTGCTGCGGGAGAAGGCGTGCGCGCCGGGCCAGCAGGCCGGTTTCCACCGCTACCTCGTGACCCGCTTCAGCTCGCAGCGGCACGCGTTCGACGGCACCGTCCTGGGGACCGACAGCGGGTCGACCTGGGTGCCGTACCGCTTCCCCGCGCCGGTGGCCTGAGGCTCGGCCCGCCGCCGGGCGGAGGCGCTCAGGGGACGGGCCAGACGAGCCGGTCGCCGTCGTACAGGGAGGGCACGAGGTCGGGCACGACGACCGTCGACAGGTCGGGCACGGCGGGGATCTGCCCCATCCGGACGAGGAAGTCGCCCTCGGTGCGGACGGCGGCCTCGTCGATCTGCCCGAGCACCTGCCCGGCGGGCAGGGAGTCCCGCACGAGCCGGTCCTCGGTCTGCCAGACCTGGACGTTGTGGTCGGTGTCGTACCCGGCCTGGGACAGCTCCGCGGCGTCGGCGACGCACTCGTCGGCGTGCTCCTCGCAGTAGGCGTAGGCCTTGAGCTGGGCGCGCAGGAAGTCCTCGACGGCGCCGCGGTGCTCGGTGAGGAACCGCGGGTTGACGATGGTGGTGGCCATCGAGCCGGGGACGCCGTAGTCCTCGGGGTTCCACTGGGTGACCTCCTCGCCCTTGGCGGCCAGGGTGAGGGGTTCGTTGGACTTGTACCCGGTGAGCGACTGCACCTGGCCGCGGACCAGGACGGTGGGGTCGTAGCCGACGACGACCTGGGTGACCTGCGCGAGGTCGACGCCGGCCGTGCGCAGCATGGCCTCGATGGTCACCGGCAGGGCGCCCTTCTGGCCCAGCGTGGTGCCCTCCAGCTGCTTCAGGTCGGTGGTGGTGGGCTCGGTCATGAGGGTGGCGACGGGGACGTGACCGAACATCGCGACGGCCCGCACGTCGACGCCGTTGGCGACGTTCACCAGCACGTCGCCGTTGCCGGCGATGGAGGAGACCTGCGCGGTGCCGGCGGCGACCAGCTGCGCGTTCTGCGCGGTCTCCCCCGTGCCGGGCTGGATCTCGACGTCGAGGCAGAGGTCGTCGAAGTAGCCCAGGGCGCGCGCCGCGATCGGGTCGAGGATGCTGGCCGAGGCCTGGTACTGGAACCCCGTGACGTAGGTGATCGTCCCGGCGGCCTCGTTGTCCCGGCACCGCTCCTGGGTGACCGCCGACCCGCGGCTGCCGGTGGGGGTGGAACCCCCCGCGGGTTCGTCGGGGCCGCCGCAGGCGGTGAGGAGCAGCGCGGCGGTCGCGCCGGCGGTGACGGCGGTGCGGAGGCGGTTCACGGGTCTCTCCTGGTGCTCGACGGTCAGCGGTGCTGGGACTCGTGCCACGACAGCGCACGACGCTCGACGGTGGTGACGACCAGCAGCATGAGCGACCCCATCGCGGCCAGGCAGGCGATCGCGGCGAACACCCGGTCCAGCTGGGAGTTCGAGCTGGCGACGCTGATGAGCGTCCCGAGGCCGGCCTGGGCACCGGCGGCGGAGAACTCCGCGACGATGGCCCCGACCAGGGACAGCGGGAACACCACGCGCAGGGCCGAGAAGAGGTACGGCAGGGCGCTGGGGAACCGCAGCCGCAGCAGGACGTCCAGGCGGGAGGCGTCCACGGTCCGGAACACCTGCAGGACGTGGCGGTCGACCGAGCGCAGTCCCGTGACGGTGTTCATCAGCACCGGGAAGAACGTGATGAGCCCGGTGACGATGACCTTGGGCAGCACGCCGAACCCGAAGGCCACGACGAGCGCGGGGGCGATCGCCACCACGGGGGTGACGTTGAGGATGACGGCCAGCGGGATCAGCCCGCGCCGGAAGATCGTCGACTCGCAGACCAGCACCGCGAGCAGCGCGGCCGCGACCCCACCGGTCAGCAGCCCCAGCAGGGCCTCCTGCAGCGTCGTCCAGGCGTTCGACAGGTACAGCTCGGGCTGGTCGAGGAACTGCCGCCCGACGCTGGGCAGGGTCGGCAGCACGTACGGGTTCTCGCGCGCCACCCAGGTCCAGGCGGCCGCGGCGGCCAGCAGCGCGACGACGGTGGGGAGCCAGAACCTCGGGTGGGCCCCGCGCAGGGCGCCGCTCACGCCACGTCCCGCCCGGAACCGGCCAGCGGGTTCCAGGCCGTCTCGAGGATCTGCCGGACGCGGTGCTCGTGGTCGTGCATGGCGGTGGAGTCCAGCAGGCCGTGGTGGCGCGGCCGGTCGAGGTCGACCTCGACGACCCCGGCGACCCGGCCGGGGGCGGCGGCCATGACGACGACCGTGTCCGAGAGCAGGACGGCCTCGGCGATGGAGTGGGTGACGAACACGACGGTGGTCCGCAGCTCCTGCCAGACGTCGAGCAGCTGCAGCTGCGCGGACTCGCGGGTGAACTCGTCCAGCGCCGAGAACGGCTCGTCCATGAGCAGGACGTCGGGTTCGAGGGCGAAGGCCCGCGCGATCGCGGTGCGCTGCTGCATGCCGCCGGACAGCTGCCCGGGGCGGCGGTGCAGGACGTCGCCCAGCCCCAGCCGGGTCAGCAGCGCCACCGGGTCCGAGGCCAGGCCGCGCTGGGGCTCGCGGCCGCGCCCGGCCCGCCGGTTGACCTTCTCCAGCACCCGGACGTTGCCCAGGACGTCCAGCCAGGGCAGCAGCGCCGGGGCCTGCGGGACGAACCCGACGACCTTCGCGGCGCGGGCCTGGGCGGTGGTGCGCCCGCAGATGCGCACGGTCCCGCGGTCGGGTTCCTCCAGGCCGGCGATCATCCGCAGCAGGGTGGACTTGCCGCAGCCGGAGGGGCCGATGACGCTGACGAACCGGCCCCGCGGGACCTGCAGGTCGACGTGGGCGAGGGCTTGGACGGCGCGCTGGCCGCTGCCGTAGGTCTTGCAGGCGTCGCTGACGGCCACGAAGGGCAGGTCGGACGGCTGCTCGCTGGGCATGGCGCGACCCTATCCGGGCGCGGGGGCCGGTCGGGGCCCGACCCCCGTCCTGCTTGAAGGTTGAAGCAGCAGGGTCACCCGGACGGCCGCCGCTACCGTCCCGGGGTGGACACCGTGCGCTCGATCGTGCTCTTCGCGCTGGCCGCCGTGCTGGAGATCGGCGGCGCGTGGCTGGTGTGGCAGGGCCTGCGCGAGCACCGCGGCCTGGTGTGGGTCGGGGCCGGCGTCATCGCCCTGGGCCTGTACGGCGTCGTCGCCACCTTCCAGCCCGAGGCCTCCTTCGGGCGCGTCCTGGCCGCCTACGGCGGCGTGTTCGTCGCCGGGTCCCTGGCCTGGGCCGCGCTCGTCGACGGCTACCGGCCCGACCGGTACGACGTCGCCGGCGCCCTGGTGTGCCTGGGCGGGATCGCGCTCATCATGTACGCGCCCCGTCCCGGCTGACCGCCGCCGCCGCCGTGGGTAGGGTTCCGGGGTGGACGCACGGGCGCAGAGGAGCTTCGGGCGCCTGTCGGCCGCCGTGCTGGAACTGGCCGCGCACGGCGCACCCGAGACGCTGTCCGTCGCCGAGGTCGCCCGCACCGCCGGCGTGCACCGCTCGACGTTCTACGAGCACAGCGAGTCCCCGTCCGCGCTGCTGCGGGCCGTGCTGCGCGGGGAGCTCGACGAGGCCCGCGAGCGCCACCTCGGCGGCGGCGGGGACCGGGACTGGGCCGCGGCCGTGCGCGCCACCACCCTCGAGGTCCTGGCCCACCTCGAACGGCACCGCGCCGTCTACCTGCGCAGCCTGGGCAGCCCCACCGACGGCACGCTGCGCACGCTGCTGTCGGAGCACTTCCACGCCTCCATCCTGCTGCTCGCCGAGCGCGGCGCCCTGCGCTCCCCCGTCGCCGACGTCGACCTGGTGGCCCGGTACGTGGCCGAGGGCACGGCCGGGGCGCTGTCGGTGTGGCTGACCCGCGAGGTGCGCGACGCGGACGACTTCCTGGTGGCCTTCGCGCGGCTCGTGCCGTCCTGGTGGCCGCTGAGCGCCTGAGGCGGCGCCGGGAGGGGGAACGACGAAGCGGGTGCCCACCCCGTGAGGTGGACACCCGCTGCGATCCGGTCGGGCTGACAGGATTTGAACCTGCGACCCCTTGACCCCCAGTCAAGTGCGCTACCAAGCTGCGCCACAGCCCGAATCGATGGTGCTGGTACTACCCGGCCCCCGTCTTGCGAGCCGGGTAGAACCTTACCTCATCGCTTGCGCTTCTCCCGCACCCGCACGCTCAGCTCGATCGGCGTGCCGACGAAACCGAACTCCTCGCGCAACCGGCGCTCGATGAACCGGCGGTACCCGGCCTCCAGGAAGCCGCTGGCGAAGACGACGAACCGCGGCGGGCGGGTCGAGGCCTGCGTCCCGAACAGGATGCGGGGCTGCTTGCCGCCGCGGACCGGGTGCGGGTGCGCCGCCACGATCTGCCCGAGGAAGGCGTTGAGCCGGCCGGTGGGGATGCGCGTCTCCCAGGACTCCAGGGCCTGGTCGATGGCCGGCACCAGCTTCTCCATGTGCCGGCCCGTCTGCGCCGACACGTTCACCCGCGGGGCCCACGGGATCTGGACGAGCTCCTTCTCGATCTCGCGCTCGAGGTAGTGCCGGCGCTCCTCGTCGGTCAGGTCCCACTTGTTGTAGGCGACGACGAGCGCGCGACCGGACTCCACGACGGTGGAGATGATCCGGATGTCCTGCTCGGCGATCGGCACGCTGGCGTCGACGAGCACGACGGCCACCTCGGCCTTCTCCAGCGCCGTCTGCGTGCGCAGCGAGGCGTAGAAGTCCGCGCCCCTGGTCAGGTGCACGCGGCGGCGGATGCCGGCGGTGTCGACGAAGCGCCAGGTGCGCCCGCCCAGCTCGATGAGCTCGTCGACCGGGTCGCGGGTCGTGCCGGCCGTGGGGTGGACCACGACGCGCTCGGAGCCGGCGAGCTGGTTGAGCATCGAGCTCTTGCCGACGTTGGGCCGGCCCAGCAGGGCCACGCGCCGCGGGCCGCCCTCGGGCAGCAGCCCGCCACCGACCGCGGACACCGCGGGCAGCACCTTCACGGCCGCGTCGAGCGCGTCCCCGGTGCCGCGCCCGTGCAGGGCCGAGACGGGGAACGGCTCCCCCAGCCCCAGGGACCACAGCTCGGCGGCGTCGGCCTCCTGCCTGGGGCCGTCGACCTTGTTCGCGACCAGGACGACGGGACGCCCGGAGCGGCGCAGCAGGCGCACGACCTGCTCGTCCCCGGCGGTCGCGCCGACGGTCCCGTCGACGACGAACATCACGGCGTCGGCCAGCTCGATGGCCAGCTCCGCCTGGTCGGCCACGGCCAGGTTCAGCCCCTCGGCCTTGGCCTCCCAGCCGCCGGTGTCGACGAGGGTGAAGTCGCGCCCGGCCCAGTTCGCCGGGTACGCCACGCGGTCGCGGGTGACGCCGGGGACGTCCTCGACGACGGCCTCGCGGCGGCCGATGATGCGGTTCACGAGCGTCGACTTGCCCACGTTGGGGCGGCCGACCACGGCCAGCACCGGCAGCGGGCCGGTGGGGGCGTCCTCCTCGTCCGGGGCGCCGTCGGCGTCCAGGAGCGCGACGTCCTCCTCGGACAGGTCGTACTCCTGCAGGCCGACGCGCAGCGCCTGCTCGACGTTCTCGTCGGGGACCGCACCGGGGTCCCGGGGGTCGTCCTGCGGGCCGTCCTGGGTGGTGTTCTGGGTGGTGTTCTGGGGGGTGTCGTCGGTGGAACTCACCGGGTGCCTCCTGGCACGTCGTCGGACGCCATCTCGCCGAGCCCGAGCTCGTCGGCGGCTTCGTCATCGGGAAGAGCGATCCCGGTGCGCTGCAAGGACTCCAGCACGTGACCGGAGAGCTTCACGCGGACCTGCTCCACGGCCTCGGCGAGGGCGACGCGGCCCGGGACGCCGGGGGCGCGCACGACCGTGAACGGCTCGCCGAAGCAGAACGTGAGCTTTCGGCGCACCGGCGGCACCGACCGGCGGGGCTCGCCGGGCAGGTGCGCGCCCAGGCACGCCACGGGCACCACCGGAGCCCCCGACTGCAGGGCGATCCAGGCGATGCCCGACCGGACGCTGGCCGCGTCCCCGCGGCCCCGGGTGCCCTCGGGGAACACCCCGGCGGCGCCCCCGGCGGCCAGCACCGCCAGCACCGACTGCAGGGCGTCGCGGTCGCCGCGGCTGCGGTCGATCGGGATCTGGCCGGCCTGCAGCAGGGCCCACCCGACGAACCGCTTCAGCGGCGGCCCCTCGAACATCTCCCGCTTGACCAGGAAGTGCGCCGGGCGGGGCGTCACCCCGTACAGCAGCGGGCCGTCCATGATCGAGGCGTGGTTCGCGGCGAACAGGACCGGGCCGGTCGCCGGGACGTTCTGCGCCCCCAGCACCGTCGAGTCCCAGGCGCCGTGCGCGAGCACCTTGCCGACCAGGCGGGTCCACGCGAACGGGGCGCCGGGCACGCCGCCGTCGGCCGGGGCGCGGTTGGGTCGCAGCCTCACGCGCCCGCCCCCCGCCCGCGCGCGACGACCTCGAGGACCGCCGCGACGGTGCCCTCGAAGTCGAGGTGGGTGGAGTCGACGGTCACGACGCCGTCGGCGGCCGTGGTGAACGCGGTCGTGCGGGAGTCGAGCCGGTCGCGGTCCACGACCCCGCGGCGGGTCGCGGCCAGGGCCGCCTCGTCGGCCGTCCCGAGGTCCTGCTGGGCGCGGCGGGCCAGCCGCACGGACTCCTCGGCCGTCAGCAGCACGCGCACGTCCGCCTCGGGGGCCACCACCGTCGTGATGTCGCGCCCCTCGGCCACCACGCCCGGCGCGCGCCCGGCGGCCGGGGCCAGGCAGGCGGACTCGATGAGCGCGCGCTGGCGCAGGACGAGGTCCTGCCGCACCGCCGGGACGGAGGCGACGGCGCTGACGTGCCCGGTCACCTCCGCCGTGCGGACGGCCTCGGTCAGGTCGGTCTCCACCCCGTCGACCACGACCGCGACGGTCGGGGCGTCCGGGTCGGTGCCCACCGCGAGGGCCACGGTGCGCACGTGCGCGGCGACGGCCGCGGCGTCGTCCAGGTCGACGCCGGCCCGCAGGGCCGACCACGTCACGGCGCGGTACATCGCCCCGGTGTCCAGGAACCCGACCCGCAGGGCCCGCGCCACGGCCCGGCTGACGCTGGACTTCCCGCTGCCGGACGGGCCGTCGACGGCGACGACGAGCGCGCCGGTCACGACGGGCACCTCGTCGGTGGCGTCCGGGGACGCGACGGGACCGCTGGGCGTGGGGGTGGAGGACACCGGACGAGGTTAGTCGACGCGGCCCCCTCCCCGGGAACCCGCCGCCGGTCAGCCCGGGACGGTCCAGCCCCGCGCGCGCAGCGCCTCGGTCAGCGGGTCGGCCGCCGCGGGCAGCACGTCGATGCTGGCCAGCGCCACGGCCTGCCCCTCGGAGTGCTCCAGGCGCAGGTCCTCCAGGTTCACCCCGGCCTCCCCCACGTCGGTCAGCAGGCGCCCCAGCGCCCCCGGGCGGTCGGGGACGACGACCACGACCGCGGTGTACAGCGCGGGGGCCGAGCCGTGCTTGCCGGGGATGCGGTCGCGGCCGGCGCCGCCGTCGGCGATCGCCCGCGCCAGCCGGATGCGGGCCCCGGGGGCCGCGGGGTCGGCGGCCAGGGCCCGCAGGGCGCCGATCACGTCGTCGAGGTCCCGGCGCAGCGCCTCCAGCACGTCGGCGACGGGACCGGCGTTGCCGGCGAGGATCTGCGCCCACAGCGCCGGGTCGCTGCCGGCGACCCGGGTGACGTCGCGCAGGCCCTGCCCGGCGAGCCCGACGGCCGGTTCGGAGGCCTCGCGCAGCCTCGCCGCGACCAGGCTGGAGGCGACCTGCGGGGCGTGCGAGACGAGGGCGACGGCCTCGTCGTGGGCGTCGGCGGCCATCGTCACCGGCACGCCCCCGCAGTCGACGGCGAGGTCGTGGACCGCCTGCACCGCAGCGGGCCGGGAGTCCCCGGTGGCCGCCACGACCCACGGCCGGCCGGCGAACAGGTCGGTCCGGGCGGCCACCGCGCCGGACCGCTCCCGGCCGGCCATCGGGTGCGAGCCGACGTACCGCGACAGGTCCGCCCCCATGGCCCGCAGCGCCGCCAGGGGGCCGCCCTTGACGCTCGCGACGTCGGTGACGACGGCGGCGGGGAACCGGTCCAGCTCGTCGGCCACGACGTCGGCGACGACGTCCGGCGGGCAGGCCACCAGGACCAGCGCCGGGTCGTCGCCGTCGGCGGCGAAGCGCCCGGCGCCCAGGTCCCGGGCGATCGCCACGGCCGTCGGGGAGGGGTCGGTGAGCACGACGTCGACGCCGCGCAGGGACAGCGCCAGGGCCGCGGAGGTGCCCAGCAGCCCCGTCCCGACCACCCGGACGGTGCCGGCGGTGCGGGGCGGGGCGGCCGCGTCGAGGGTCACTGCGCGATCACCGGTCGGTCACTGCGCGATGTCGCGCCGCAGGGCCTGCGCACCACCCAGGTAGACGTGCCGGACCTCGCTGCGCGGGCGGGTGGTCTCCACGTGCGCCATCAGGCGGATCACCCGGGGCATCGACCCGGTGATCTCCAGCTCGCGGGCGCACATCAGGGGCACGTCCCCCATGCCGAGCTCACGGGCGGCGACGGCGGGGAACTCGGAGTTCAGGTCGGCGGTGGAGGTGAAGATGACGCTGATGAAGTCGTCGAGCGTCAGGTCGTTGACCCGGATGACCTCCGAGACGAGCTCCCGGGTCCGCGCCAGCACCTCCTCGCGCTCGTCCACGTCGACCTGCACCGCACCACGAACCGCCCGCACCGACACGGGCCGAAGGGTACCGGCTGCCCCCACCGGCCCGGTCACAGACCCGCGACCGCCATGAGCTGCTGGACCTCGCCGCGGGTCAGGCGCCGGTTCTTGCCGGGCTTGAGGTCACCCAGCACGATCGGGCCCATCTGGACGCGGACGAGCTTGAGGACGGGGTACCCCTCGGCCTCCAGCAGGCGGCGGACGACGTGCTTGCGGCCCTCGTGCAGGACGACCTCGACGAGCGCGTAGCCCGGCTTGGAGTCGACGAGGCGGAAGGAGTCGACCGCGACGGGCCCGTCCTCCAGCTCCACCCCGGCGCGCAGGTTCTTGCCCAGGTCGCGCTTGACCGGGCCGCGGACCTCGGCGAGGTACGTCTTCTTCACCCCGAAGGACGGGTGCTGCAGGCGGTGCGTCAGGGCCCCGTCGTTGGTCAGCAGGATGAGCCCCTCGGTGTCGAGGTCGAGGCGGCCGACGTGGAACAGGCGCTGCTCGCGCGGGCCCACCATGTCGGCGAGGTTCAGCCGGTCCTGCTCGTCGTACATGGTCGAGACGACGCCCTTGGGCTTGTTCACCATGATGTAGACGAGCTCGTCGTCGATGCTGAACCGCATGCCGTCGACGTGGACGACCTGGCGGGCGGGGTCGATGCGGACGCCGAGCTCGGTGACGACCTCGCCGTCGACGGTGACGCGACCGGCGGCGATCATCTCCTCGCACGCCCGGCGCGACCCGGCCCCGGCCTGGGCGAGGACCTTCTGCAGGCGCACGCCCTCGGGGTCGTGCACGTCGACGCCCGGGCGGGCCTTGGGCTGGGCGGGACCGCGGCGGGGCGGCTGCGGCGCCGGCGCGATCCGGTCCGTCATCCGCTGGGCCGCGCCGCGGCGCTGACCGGGCTTGGCCGCGCCCTTGGGCGCGCCCCCGCGGGTGCCCTGCCCCTTGGGGGACTGGCCCTTCGGGGACTGGCTCTTCGGGGACTGGCCGCGGCCGGTCGCGGGTCGCTGGGGGCGGCCCTGCCCTCGGCCGCCGCCTGCGCGGGGTGCCTGCGGGCTCATGACTGGTCCTCCGTCTGCTGGGGGTTCTGCTGCGGGTCGGACGGCGGGTGCGCCGGGTCCGACCCACCATTGTCGCTCAGCTCCGGGGCCTGCTCGACCGGTCCGTCCCCGGCCGCCGCCTCCCCGGCCCCGGCGGGCGCGGACCCGGCCAGCACCTCGGCCGGTTCCAGGTCCTCCACCGACACCTCGTCGGGCAGGAACGGCGCCAGCGGCGGCAGGTCCTCCAGGGAGTCCAGGCCCATGCGCTGCAGGAACTCCTCCGTGGTGCGGTAGAGCGTCGCCCCGGAGGTGGCCTCCACCCCGGCCTCGCAGACCAGCCCGCGGGTCAGCAGGGTGCGCATGACGCCGTCGACGCTGACGCCGCGCACGGCCGAGACGCGGGCCCGGCTGACCGGCTGGCGGTAGGCGACGATCGCCAGCGTCTCCAGCGCCGCCTGGGTCAGCTTCGCGGTCTGCCCGTCCAGCAGGAACGCCTCGACGACGTCGGCGTGGTCGGCGCGCGAGTACACCCGCCACCCCCCGCCGACCTCGCGCAGCTCGAACCCGCGGCCCTGCTCGTCGTACTCCCCGGCCAGCTCGCGCAGCAGCAGGTCCACCTCGTCGGGCTGCTCACCGGTCGCCCGGGCCAGCGCCGCCGCGGTCACCGGCTCGTCGGCGACCATCAGCACCGCCTCCAGGGCGCCGCGCACGCGCCGGCCCGGGTCGTCGTGCTCCGGCGGCGCCGCGGCGCCGCTCCCCCGCCCCGCGCCTGCGCCTGCGCCTGCGCCTGCGTCTGCGTCGTCGACGTCGCTCACGGTGCGCCCCCCTCCGTCCGTCCCCCGCCGGCCGTCCCGGCGGGACTGCCCTCGAACTCGTCCAGCCCGGCCGGCAGGGCCGCCGCGGCGTCCGGCCCGGCCGCCGCGTCCCCGTCCCAGCGGACGGTCAGCTCCCCCAGCGCCTCGTCCTGCTCCAGCCGCACCCGCCGCTCGCGGAACAGCTCCAGCACGGCCAGGAACCGCGCCACGACGACCAGCGTGCCCAGCTCCCCGTCCCCGGCATCGGCGACGAGGTCGGCGAACGACGCGGTCCCGCTGCGCCGCAAGCGGTCCACCACCAGCAGCGCCTGCTCGCGGATGCTCACCGAGCTGGCGTGCAGGTGGTCGAGCGCGACGGCCGGGACGGGCCGGGGGGTCAGCGCGCGGGCGGCGAGCGCGGCGAACTGCTCGGGGCTGACCCGCAGCACCAGCTCGGGCAGCAGCTTCTCGAAGTGCGGTTCCACCGCCACCGCCCGCGGCACCCGCCGGGAGGCCTGCGCGAAGCGGTCCGCCAGCAGCTGCGCGACCTGCTTGTAGGCGCGGTACTGCAGCAGCCGGGCGAACAGCAGGTCCCGCGCCTCCAGGAGGGCGAGGTCCTCGGGGTCCTCCACCTCCGCCGCCGGCAGCAGCCGGGCCGCCTTGAGGTCGAGCAGGGTCGCGGCCACCAGCAGGAACTCGCTGGCCTCGTCCAGGTCCCAGTCGGCCCCGCCCTGCCGGGCGGCCTCCTGCGCGGCGCGGATGTGCGCGATGAACTCGTCGGTCACGCCGGCCAGCGCGACCTCGGTGACGTCGAGCTGGTGCTTGGTGATCAGGCCCAGCAGCAGGTCGAAGGGGCCGGTGAAGTTCGGGAGGGTGACGGTGAAGCCGCGCCGCCCGCCCGAGTCCTCCGGCGGGGCCGCGCCGCCCGTCGTCGCCGGCGCGTCCGGCCCGGGGGCGGCGGGGGTCCGGGGCGGTGCGCTCACGGCCCCCACGGTAGCGACCGGACGGGTGAAGCCGGTCACCGTCGGTGCGTGCGTCCGGGTGGTCCGGCCGCCGGGCCCGGCGCCGGGCGCCCCGGCGGCGCCCAGCATGGGTGGGTGCGTCTCCTGCTGACCCTGCTGCCGCCCGCCGGGCGCGCACCGCGCGACGTCGCGGTGGAGGTGGGCGAGGACGCCGCGGTGGGCGACCTGGCCCGCGCGCTCGGCGTGCAGGACGCCCCCCTGTTCCTGGGGGCCGACGCCCTCGACCCGGCCGAGCCGCTGCGGCTCAGCCGGGTCCGCAGCGGCGTCGTCCTGGGGACCGGCGCCGCCGTCCCCGACGTGCTCACCGAACCCGACGGGGTGGTGGAGCTGCGCGTCGTCTCCGGCCCCGGCGCCGGGCGGGTCCACCGGCTGCGCACCGGGACCGTGCACGTCGGGTCCGACCCGGCCGCCGACGTCGTCCTCGGCGCCGGGCCGCCGCGGGCGGTGCGGCTGACCGTCGCCGCCGACGGCGCCGTGCGCGTCGAGGCCGACACCGCCCTGACCGCGGCGCTGCGCCCGGCCCCCGCGCGGCGGCGACGGCTGCCCGGTCCGCTGGTCGTGCCCGCCCCGGCCCTCGCCCCCACCGGTCGCCGCGGGCGGCGGCGGGCCGCGCGCACCGGCCCCGCCGACCCCGTGCAGACCCTCGACCCGGACGCCGGGCGCCCCCTGCTCAGCCTCGAGCGTCGCCCGCTCACCCCGTCCCAGCCGTGGCCGCCCGGCGCCCAGCTCGTCGTCGGCGGGCAGGACGGCCCCGGCACCGTGCTGGAGCTGCGGGCCGCGGACAGCACCCCCGACGCGGTGCTCGGCCCGTCCCCCCGCGGCGCGACGGTCGACGTCAACCGGCCGCCGCGGCTGCTGCCGCCGGCCCGCCCCAGCGGGTTCGCCCTGCCGCCCGTCCCCGCCCGCCCCGACAAGCAGGCGATCGGGTGGCTCACCGTCCTGGCGCCGCTGGTGCTGTCGCTGGCGCTGTACGCCGCGACCCGCTCGCCCTACACGCTCGCCTTCGCCGTCCTGTCCCCCGTGATGGCGATCGGGAACGTCACCACCTCCCGCCGGCAGGCGTCGCGGCGGTACCGGCGGGAGCTGGCCGCGCACCGCACCCGCTCCGCCGCCGTCCGGGCCGACGCGCACGCCGCGCTGCTGGCCGAGCAGCGCGCCCGGCACGCCGCGGCCCCGGACCCCGCGACGGTGCTGCTGACGGCCGTCGGGCCGCGGGCGCGGCTGTGGGAACGCCGCCGCGAGGACCCCGACCGGCTCGCGACCCGCCTCGGGACCGCCGACCAGCCCAGCGAGGTCACCCTGGCCGACCCGGCGCGCGCCGCCCACGAGGGCCCGCTGCGCTGGAGCGCCCCCGACGTGCCCGTCGTGGTGGACCTGGCCACCGCCGGGGTCCTGGGCCTGGCCGGTCCCGCCGGCCGGCGCGGCGCCGTGGCCGGCTGGGTGCTGGCCCAGCACGCGGTGCTGACGAGCCCGGCGGACCTGCGGGTGGTGCTGCTGAGCACCGCCGCCGACACCCGCGGGTGGGACTGGGTGCGCTGGCTCCCGCACGCCCACCGCGAGGACGCCGGACCCGGCGCGGGCGTCGCCGCCGGCGTCGACGAGGCGTCCTGGGCGGCGCGGGTGTCCGAGCTGACCGACCTCGTCGGGGCCCGGCAGGCGGTGCGCGGCCGCCACCGCGACGCCGCCCCGGCCGGCCCGGACGTCCTCGTCGTCCTCGACGGGGCGCACCGGCTGCGGGCGCTGCCCGGCGTCATCACCCTGCTGCAGGACGGCCCGGCGGTCGGCGTGCGGCTGCTGTGCCTGGACGACGACGTCCGCGCCCTGCCCCAGGAGTGCGCGGCCGTCGTGGAGTTCGCCGCCGGCGGGGCGGCCACCGTCACCGTGACGGGGGCCGAGGTCGTCGAGGACGTCCGGCTCGACGAGGTCGCGCCGGGGTGGTGCGAGCGGGTCGCGCGGGCCCTGGCGCCGCTGCGGGACTCCTCCCGCGAGGACCTCGCGGCGAACCTGCCGACGTCCTCCCGGCTGCTGGACCTGCTCGGCCTCGACCTGGGCGCCGACGCCCTGCCCGGGGAGCTGGTGCGCCGCTGGGGCGCCGGCGGGCGCACGACGCTGGCCCCCGTGGGGCACGGCCCCGACGGCGTGCACGTGCTGGACCTGCGCGCCGACGGCCCGCACGGCCTGGTCGCGGGCACCACCGGGTCGGGCAAGTCGGAGCTGCTGCAGACGATCATCGCCTCGCTCGCGGTGGGGAACCGGCCCGACGAGTTCACGTTCGTGCTCGTCGACTACAAGGGCGGGGCGGCGTTCGAGGACTGCCGGGACCTGCCGCACACCGTCGGCCTGGTCACCGACCTCGACGGGCACCTGACGACCCGGGCGCTGGTGAGCCTGGGCGCCGAGCTGCGCCGCCGCGAGCACCTGCTCGCCGCCGCCGGCGCCAAGGACGTCGAGGACTACACCGCGGCCCGCGACCGCGACGGGGACCTGGAGGCGGTGCCGCGGCTGCTCATCGTCATCGACGAGTTCGCCGCGCTCGCCGCCGAGCTGCCCGACTTCGTCACCGGCCTGGTCGACATCGCCCGGCGGGGCCGCTCGCTGGGGGTGCACCTGCTGCTGGCCACCCAGCGGCCCGCGGGCGTCGTCAGCGCCGAGATCCGGTCGAACACGGCGCTGCGGATCGCGCTGCGCGTCACCGACGTCCAGGACAGCCAGGACGTGCTGGACGGGCCGGAGGCGGCGCGCATCCCCCGCACCACCCCGGGCCGGGCGTACTCGCGGTCCGGCACGTCGTCGCTGACGGCGTTCCAGGCCGCCCGCGTCGGGGGCCGGGCCGGGGCGGGGGCCCGCACGCGCGTCGGCGCGCTGGCGCTGGCGGCCGGCCCGGCGGACCCCGGCGACGCGCCGGACCCCGACGCCGAGGAGGGCCCGACCGACCTGGCCCGGCTGGTGAGCGGGGTACGCACCGCCGCGGGCTCGCTGGGCCTGGGCCCCCGGCGCAGCCCGTGGCTGCCCGCGCTGCCCGAGCGCTCGGTCCTGCCCGGCGGCGAGGTCGTGCGGGGCACCGTGCCGGGGCTGCGGTTCGGCACGGTCGACCTGCCGGCCGACCAGCGCCGCGACGACGCGGTGTTCTCGCTGACCTCCGGCTCGCACCTGGGGGTCGTGGGCGCCTCCCGGTCCGGGCGCTCCTCGGTGCTGCGGGCCCTGGCCGGCGCCGTCGCGTCGACCTGCCACCCGGCCGACGTCCACGTGCACGCGATCGACTGCGGCAGCGGAGCCCTGCTGCCCCTGACGGCGCTGCCGCACACCGGGGCCGTCGTCACCCGCGACCAGGTCGACCGGGTCGCGCGGCTCACCGACCGGGTGCGCGCGGAGATCGCGCGCCGGCAGGCGCTGCTGGCCGACCTGGGTTTCGCCTCGGTGACCGAGCAGCGCGCGGCCGCCGACCCCGACGACCGGCTGCCGCACCTGCTCGTCCTGCTGGACCGGTGGGAGGGTTTCGTCGCCGCCTTCGAGCCGCTGGACGGCGGCCGCCTCGTCGACGCCTGGCTGCAGGTCCTCGCCGAGGGCGGCGCGATGGGCGTCAGCGTCGTGGCGACCGTCGACCGGACCGGCCTGGTGGGGCGCGTCTCGACGCTGCTGGACGACAAGCTGGTCCTGCGCCTGACCGACCCGGGCGACTACGGCGCCATCGGGCTGCCGAGCCGCCAGGTGCCCGCGACCGTGCCCGCCGGCCGGGGTTTCCGGGCCTCCCCCACCGCCGAGCACCCCGTCGAGACGCAGGTCCACCTCCTCGTGGAGGACCCCGCGGGCACCGAGCAGGTCGCTGCGCTGCAACGGCTCGGACGGGACGCGAGCGCCCGGGCGGGGGACCTGCCCGCCGCGCTGCGACCGTTCCGGGTCGACGTGCTGCCGACGCGGCTGACACTGCCGCGGGCCCGGGCGGAGTTCGCCGCGGGCGGCCCGGACCGGCTGGAGGTGGCGGTCGGCGGGGACGCGCTGGGGCTGCGGGGTTTCGACCCGCTGGAGGACGGCCCGGGCCTGCTGGTGGCCGGCCCGCGCCGGTCGGGGCGCAGCACGGTGCTGCTGGCGCTGGCCGAGCAGGCGCTGGAGCGGGGGTTCCGCGTGGGCGTGGTGACCGCCCGGCGCTCGCCGCTGCGCGGGCTCGCCGACCGCGCCGGGGTCCTGGCGTGCCTGACGACGGAGTCCGACCGGGAGGCCGTCGCGGCGGCGACGGCGGCGCTGGCGCCCGGGGCGGGGCTCGCGCCGTCGGTGCTGCTGGTCGACGACCTGGAGCTGCTGGGGCAGGACGGCGTGCTGGCCGACGCGGTGAGCGCGCACCTCGACTCGTTGCGGGACACCGGGTGCCTCGTGGTGGGGGCCGGTGGCCTGGAGGAGCTGCAGGCGATGTACCGGGGGCCGGTGACGGCGCTGAAGCGGGGCCGTTCGGGGATCCTGCTGACGCCGCGGTCGGTCAACGACGGCGACCTGTTCGGGATGCGGTTGTCCCGCAGCGTGCTCGGTGGCCCACCGGGCCGGGGCTTCCTGGTGCGCGGCGGGTCCGGGGAGGGCGTGCAGGTCCTGCTGCCCTGACCGTCGCGTTCCCGGGGCGGCCGCTCCGGGGTCGGGTCGTGGACCCGTCCCGGGTGCGGTCGTCGCGCGCCGGGCCGGCCGTCCTGGTCGGCGGGGTGACGCTGCCGAGGGCGGCGCTGGAGTGGGCCGGGAGGTGGACGCGGCCTCCCGCGACGGCCGCGACCTCGTCCTGCTGCGTCCCGGCGGCTGCCGCGGCGGCGGAGCGCGACCGGGAACGGCGCCGGGCAGGTCGCGGCTCGGTGGGCGGTCGACGAGGAGCCGACCGCGGCCGGTCCTGTCGCGCGGGTCCGGGACGGCCGGTCGCAGGTGCGCCGCGCGCGGACGGCTGACGCGGCCGGCGGGGACCGCGGTCAGTCCCCGAGCCGGCCCAGCTGCGCGTAGTCGGCCTCGGTCAGGGTGAACGCGCGGCCGCGCACGCCCAGGACGCCGAGGTCGACCGACCCGTCGGCGCCGCAGCCGAACCGCCAGCGCGCGGCGGGCACGTCACCGACGACGAGCACCGCGAACGGCGTGCGCCCGGCGGCGACCAGCGCGTCCAGCCGTGCGGCGTCGGCCGGTGAGGGCGGGCCGGACAGGACCACGACGTGCGGGCGCGGGCGGGTGGCCTCCCGCGACCGGCGGCCGAGCAGGACGCCGTCCAGGCCCAGGGCGCGGGCGGTGCGCTCGTGCTCGGCGGCGACCTGCTCCAGCTCGTGCAGCAGGCCGGCCAGCGCGGGCACGTCCCGCAGGTGGCCGGGCGCGAGGTCGGCGTGCGGGTCGGCGAAGCCCACCAGGTGCACCTGCACGCCGTCGGACCAGGCGTTGACGGCCAGCTCGGCCGCGGCCGACAGCGCCAGCCCGTGGGCGGTCGCGTCGTCGCCGCCGAGGGCGACCAGGCCCGGTGCGGCCTCCAGGTCGACGAGCAGGTCCTCCTCGCCGGCGCGGGCGACGTCGACGAGCGCGGGGTAGGGCGCCGCGGGACGCCCGGCGACCGGGGCGGCCGCCTCCAGCTCCTGCCGCTGCACCGTCCAGGTCGTCCCCCGAGCCGTGAACGGGGGCGGGGCGGGCAGCGCGGGGACGGCGGCGAAGTGCAGGTGCAGGGCCCGGGCCCCGAGGCGGGCCGCGAGCAGCTCGGGCAGCACCGCGCGCTGCGCGTCGGCGGCGGCCGCGAGGTGGCGCAGCGCGCGGTCGAGGAACGCCGCGCGGTCGGGGTCGTCCAGCCCGCGCTCGGCGGGGGCGGCCACCTGGTCGCGGCGGGTGCGGCGGGTCGCGGCGAGCAGGCCGACGGCGACCAGCCCCCCGGACAGGGCGCCGCGTTCGAGGACGCCCGGCGACTCCGGCGCGTCCTGGTCCGGCGCCGGGGCGGGGGCCGGTGCGGGGGCGGGTGCAGGGGCCGGGGCGGCGGCCGGGGCGGGCAGGGCCGCCGTGGCGCCGGTCGCGTCGGCCGGCAGCAGGAGCGTCCAGCCGGGCCGGACGAGGTCGGCGTCGACGAGGCGGGCGCCGTCGGGCTGCACGCGGTCCCGGTTCAGCTCGAAGATCTCGGGGTACCGCAGCGGGTCGCCGAGGGTGCGCTCGGCGATGTCCCACAGGCAGTCGTGGTGGCGCCCGTGCGGGGGCTGCACCACGTACACCACGGGGGCGGCCGCGTCGGCGGCGGACGGTGCCGCGGACCAGGACACGTCGGGTGCGGCGGCCGCCCGGGCCGCGCCG
The DNA here is from genome assembly GCF_050871975.1 of Kineococcus rugosus. Lineage (NCBI taxonomy): Bacteria > Bacillati > Actinomycetota > Actinomycetes > Kineosporiales > Kineosporiaceae > Kineococcus > Kineococcus rugosus. The sequence continues at coordinate 174,458 of NZ_JBJLSJ010000001.1, forward strand.
GCCTCGGCGCCGGTGGCGCCCGCGGTGGCGGACGTGGTGGCGGACGTGGACGCGCTGACCGCGACCGCGTCGATCACGGTCGCGGTGCCCGGTACCCACACCGCGCCGGCGGCCAGCAGCAGCACCGCGCCCACCAGCCGCTGCGCGAGCAGCTGGCTGCCCCCGCCGAACGGCACGGCGGCGGCGCGGGCGCCGACGGCCCAGGCGCGGAACTCGGCCGCGACGCACACGGCGAAGTGCACCCACGCCCCCCACAGCACGACCGCGAGGACGTCGAGGACGGCGGTCGCGGACAGCTCGGCGTCCAGCCACCCGCGCTCGGGCAGCGTGCCCGGCAGCGGGTTCCCCACGAGCACCGCCAGGGCCCACGGGACCCCGGCCAGGACGGCGAGCAGGACGGCGGCGGCCGCCAGACCGCGCACGACCTCCCCGGCGCGCTCACGGGGGGTCAGCGGCGCGCGGGGCAGCCGGGCCGCCGGGCGGCGGCCGGTTCGGGTCGGGGTGGCGGTGCTCACGTCGGGGCCTTCCGGGTGCTCAGGGGGCGAGGGGGACGACGAGGGTCTGGATCTCGGTGACCCGCAGGTCCAGCTCGACGGGACGTTCGACGGCGCGCACGTCGTCCCAGGTGGCGCCGGCGTCGGCGCTGACCTGGATCCGCCAGTGCTCGGTCCCGCGGACGGGGTAGGTGTCGGGGCGCGTGGTGCTGCGCCCGGCGGAGGTCTGGCGGTAGGCGAACGAGCAGACGTCCTCGCCCGTGCGGTCGGTGGCGCCGGCCTCCAGGGTCCGTCCGGACCCGGTGCACCGCACGGAGGGGCGGCCCGGTTCGCCCGTCCGCACCTCCAGGTGGTCCAGGACGCCGCGCATCCGCGACAGGCCGGCCTCGATCTGGCGGCCGTCCGCCCCCACGACGGAGAACGCGACGGTCTGCCCGATGCGCGGGGTGCGCGACGGGGAGGTCACCAGGGTCCCCCGGTCGATGTTGCCCTGCCGCTCGACCCGGTCGAGGTAGGCCCGCTGCCCGGTGGTCAGCTCGGACCAGAACGGCGGCCGGGTCGGGTCGCTGCGCCGGAACTCGACCTCGCGGGTCGTGAAACCCAGGTCGTACGTGGGGGCGAGGGTGACCGGGTTCGGCGACGTCGTCAGGCACGCCTCCAGGAACGTCTCGAGGGGTTCGACCGGGACCGTCTCGGTGGGCGTGGGGGTGAGGATCTCGGTGGGGGTTGCGGTGGGGGTTGCGGTGGGGGTTGCGGTGGGGGTTGCGGTGGGGGTTGCGGTGGGGATTGCGGTGGGCGTCGGCGGGACGGGTGCCGTGGGCTGGCCCGTGGGGGTCGCCGTGGGAGTTCCCGTGGGGTCGGGCGTCGGCGTGGGCTGGGTCGCGGACCGGACGAGGGGCCGGGCGGAGGGCGGCGCGGGGGGCTTCGCGTCCTTCGGGGTCAGGTTCGCCTCGCTGCCGCGGGGCAGCAACCAGCACGTCGGCACCGGGGCGCCGGCGAGCAGTTCGCGGTAGCTGCGCGCCGTTCCCCCGCCGGAGCACCGCATCCAGTACCCGCCGGTCGCGCTCGTGCGGTAGCTGCACGCACCGACCGAGCCGAAACCGTCACCGGCGGCACCGGACAGCAGCCGCGCGCCGCCGGCCTCGGCGGCCTGCGCCGGGACGGTCCCCGCGGTGGCGGCCACGACGGCGAGCGCGCCGAGCAGCGCGCCGAGCCGGCGCATCAGAACCGCTCCGGCACGACGTCGGCGGCCGTGCACTCGCCGCCGTCGGCGACGACGTCGTCCACCAGCCACCGGTCGTCCACCCGCACGACCACGGCCCGCGCCGTGCCGTGGTGCTCGGCGTTCAGGGGCTGCCCGCTCGTGCGGTCGACCTGCCACCCCCTGTCCTGCAGGCACACCCGCAGTTCGACGCGGTCGTCGGCGGGCCGCTGGAACTCCAGGACGCCCGAGGGGTACGGCCCCGGCATCCGGTCGCCGAGGTTGTCGGCCAGCAGCGGCAGCGCCCAGGACCGAGCGGCCGGGGTGAGGGTGGCGGTGAACCCCGGGACGGCCGCGGGATCGGCCGAACCCGCGTTCACCGCGAGGGCCTGCTCGCGCAGGTACCCGCGGAAGGCGACCACCGCGGCGTCGCCGTCGAGGCCCGTCGCCGGGGCGGGGCTCGCCGACGCCGTGACCGGGGCCGGGGTCGCGGCGGCGACGGGGGGCGCGACGTCGGACGGGCGCGAGCACGCGGCCAGGGTGAGCAGCGGCAGCACGAAGGCTGCCTTCACGGTGTTCCTCACTGCGCGTCCTCCTCTCGGGTTCCTTCGAAGGGCCGGGCCCGGCCGTCACCGGCGGCCCGCAGTTCCTCCACGCCCACGATGCCCAGCAGCGTGGGCGCCAGGACGATCTCGACGTGCGTCTGCACGACGATGCGACGACCTCCCGGGTCGCCGGTGGCCGTGGTGCCCCGGAAGCAGTTCCCGGGGTCGACGATCGGGGCGCCGGAGGCCGCGGCCGCCCGGCAGTACGCCGTGACCCGCTCGGCGACCTGCCCCTCGGGCAGCAGTTCCAGGTCGTCGGCGTCCAGGTCGATGGCCGCGGCCCCGGCCCGGGCGGCCTCCTCGGCGTAGGCGACGGCCCGCCCGCGGGCCGTGAGCTGGCGGGAGGCGTCGACGACCAGTCCCGCCAGCAGCAGCAGCACCAGGGCCAGGACGGGCACGGCGGGGGCGATGGAGCCCTCGTCGCCGCGCAGGCGGTTCACGACAGCTCCCGGTTCGGGTCCAGCGGCGAGGAGAACGAACTGCTGACGCTCAGGTGCCCCGGCAGGCCGGGCAGGCCCAGGTCGGCCACCGAGTACGTGCAGCGGGCCGTGACCGTCACGGGCCGGCCCGCGGCGAACTCCGGCACCGGTTCCACGACGAGGCTGTCGGCGCAGTCCCCAGGACCGACCGCGTCGTGCACGACGGCGAACGCGCGCTGAGCCGCGGCGTCCGCCGAGCGGGACGTGGTGGCGGCCCGGGCGGCGTCGCGGACCCCGGTGTCGAGGGTCGCCGAGACCGTCGACACCCGCGCGTAGGCCAGCAGCAGCGCGATGAGCAGCAGCAGCGCGGGGGCGACCAGCGTGAACTCCAGGGCCAGCGACCCCTCGTCCCGCCTCACCGGGTGTTCCCGAACCGCTCGACCGTCCCGGTGGCCCGCTGGGTCGTGGTCAGGTCCAGGCCCGGGACGAGGCTGACGACGTGCCCGGTGACCTGGACGGTCACCGAGGTCCCGTCGGCGCTCCAGCTCGTGCCGGCCCGCGGGGACAGCAGCGACTCCCGGCCGACGCTCGTCGCGAACTGCTCGACGTGGGCCCGCACGACGGGGTCGGCGGCGGCGGCGAACTGCTCGTCGGGGACGACGCGCAGCTGCGCGACGCCCTCGCGGGCCGCGGCCAGCGCGACCGAGCGCCCGTAGGCCCACAACCCGACCTGGATCCCGAAAAACACCAGGAGCAGGAACACGGGGGCGATGAACGCCATCTCCAGCGCCGCCGAACCCCGGTCCCCGCTCAGCTGCAGGCGGTGCCCACGGCCACGGCCGCGCACTTCTCCAGCGCCTTGCTCTTGTCCCCCACGATCTTGTAGATCGCGCCGCCGATGAGCGAGGCCGCCACGACCACCACGGCCGCGATGATCGCCCACTCCAGCGCCGAGGCGCCCGCGTCGCGGCCCGTCGCCGCCGCCCGCCGGGCCCGCGCCGAGAGGATCCGCGCGCAGCGGACGAGGAACGTGGAGGACATCGGTTTCTCCTTCGAAGGGGTCGTTCACGAGGTGGCCATGAGGTTGTGGACGGCGGGGAACGCGAGGAACACCATGAACGCGGTGCACAGCACGAGCTGGGCGACGAGCATGGACTGCGACTTCTCCCCCGCCTCCCCCTCGACGTCGGCCATGTCCTTGCGCCGCAACGTGGCCGCACGGGCCGCGAGCGAGGCGCGGATCTTCGCGCCGTCGTCGGCCGCGAGCGCGAGCGCCCCGGCCATGTCGGTGAGCTCGGTGACGGCGAGCTCGGTGCCGAGTTCCCCGAGCGCCTGCCAGGGGGTGTTCCCGGACAGCCGGGCCCCCGACAGCGCCTGCCGGATCCGGACGAGGGCCCAGTAGTCGCTGACCGAGGCCGAGCTCAGCAGCGCCTCCGGCAGACCGCGACCGCCGGCGAGGTTCATCGCGACGAGGTCGGAGAACACCCCGACGACCCGCCGGAAGTCCTTGCGCCGGCGGGCGGCCTCGCCGCGCAGGGCCAGGTCGGGCACGAGGAAACCGGCACCGCCCAGCACGATCGCCAGCGACAGCGGCACCCCGCCGGGCAGCGGGACGCCGAACGCGCGCAGCACGAACCAGCACACCGGGGCCAGCAGGAGCAGGACGAGACCGGCCACCACCTTCGTGGCCAGGAACTCACCGGTGCGCCGGCCCAGGACGGCCAGGTCGGCGCGGGTGCGGCGCAGCCGCCAGCCCCGCTCGGCGGCCAGCACCTCCAGCCGGTCGGCGACCCGGGCCATGCCGCGCCCGAACGCGGCGGAGATCCCGAACAACCCGCGGTCGGGGGCCGCCGAGGCGGCGGCCTCGGCCGCGGACAGCACGGTGCGCTGGTTCGAGCGGCGCGCCCCGTCGTAGCGGGCCACCTGCACCGGCACCGAGGGGCGCGGGCGCACCAGCGCACCGCACAGCACGGCCAGTCCTGCCGCGGCCGCGGCGCCCGTCCCGAGCGCCAGCTGCAGGTCGCTCACCGCGCACCCCCCGCCCCGAGCAGGAACCGCTCGTGGGTCTCCACCCGGGCCAGGCGCCGCAGCCACGTGAGCCCGGCGACCATGAGCGCCGCGACGAGGACGAGGGCCAGCTGGCCGGAGAACGTCGAGTACGGCGCGACGTAGTCGCGGTTGAACACCGCCAGCAGGCCCATGACGCCCAGCACGATGAGCAGCACGATCTGGACGCTGCGCCGGATGCTGCGCCGGCTGGCCTCGATGCGGCGGCGGACGTCGAGCTCCTCGCGGGTGGACGTCGCCAGCGCGGTGAGGACGTCGCGCAGCCCGGGCCCGCGCAGGCGGGCGTTCAGGACGAGCGCGGCGACCACGACGTCGGCGCTGGGGTCGTCGACGTCGTCGGCGAACCGCTGCAGCGCCTCCGGGAGGGGTTCGCGGATGCGCAGCCGGTCCACCAGCAGGTTCAGCGCCGGGCGCAGCGCGGGCGCGGACGTGCCCGCCGTCGCCGGGATCGCCTGTTCCAGGCCGATGGCCCCGGCGATGGTGTCCCGCAACGACTCCGTCCAGTTCGCCAGGGCGTCCAGCCGCGCGATGCCGCGGTTCTCCTCGGCGTTGCCGCCGAGCAGTCGCTGCCAGCCGGCCACGAGCAGCCCGATCCCGATCCCGGCCACCACCCAGCGGGTCAGGACGAGGGTGAGCAGCCCCGCGCCGAGGCCGAACAGCGCCTGCCGGCCCAGCCCGGCGCTGCCCCGGCGGCCGGGCCGGCCGCTGGGACCCGGGACCCGGCCGCGGACACCGAGGACGGTGACGACGACCCCGAGCCCGGCGGCCGCCGCGGTCAGCGCGACGAGGACCTCCGGGGCCACCGCGGCCAGGGGGTTCACGGGGTTCCCGGGGTTCACGCGCCCCACCGCTCCACGACGGGGGCGACGTACCCGGCGGCCTCGAGGTCGTCGGCGCACTGCAGCGGCGCGTGCGCCCGGGCCACGCCGTCGGCCCCGGCCACGAACACCTCCGAGCTCAGCACCCGGCCGTCGACGCCGGTCACCTCGCGGACGCTGGCGACGACGCGGCGCAGCCCGCCGCCGAGGTGGTAGGTGTTCTGCTTGTCCAGGAACACGACGAAGTCGACGGCCCCGGCGACGAGCATGTGGCTGGCCTCCACGGGCAGGTGCTCCTCGGCCTGCAGCGCGTACGTGGCGATGCGGTTGAACACCTCCGCGGAGGAGTTCGCGTGGATCGTGGACAGCGACCCGTCGTTGCCCTGGCTCATCGCGTTGAGCATGGTGACGATCTCGTCGCCCAGGACCTCCCCGACGATGACCCGGCTGGGGTTCATGCGCAGCGACCGGCGCACGAGCTCGGCCATCGTCACCCCGCCGACGCCCTCGGAGTTCGGCAGGCGCTCCTCGAACGCGACGGCGTTGGGGTGCTCGGGCTGGGTGTCGAGCCCCAGTTCCAGCGCGCGCTCGACGGTGATGATCCGCTCGTGCGGGGGGATCTCGGCGGCCAGGGCGCGCAGCAGCGTCGTCTTCCCCGAGTTCGTCGACCCGGCGATCATGATGTTCTTGCGGGCGCGGACCGCGGCGCGCAGGAACTGCGCGAGGTCCTCGGTCATCGACCCCGAACGCACCAGGTCGGCCAGCGACGCGCTGGACAGCCGGGCGCGCCGGATGCTCAGCGCGGGGCGCTGGCACACACCCATCACCGCCGACAGGCGGGACCCGTCGGGCAGCCGCAGGTCCAGCTGCGGGTTCGCGGCGTCGAAGGGGCGGCTGGTCAGCCCCACCGTCGAGGCGAGGACCTGGACGAGCTCGACGAGGTCCTCGTCGGACTCGGCCACCGGGCCGTGCAGCTCCTCGCGGCCGTCGGCGTAGCTGACGAAGACCCGGTCGAAACCGTTGACGTCGACGTTCTCCACGTCGGGGTCCTCCAGCAGCGGCTGCAACCGGCCCACCCCGAACAGGGCGGCGACGATCGCCGCGGCGACGGCCTCCTCCGCGGCGGCCGACGGGGGCGTGCGGCCGGCCTCCAGCTCGGCGCGGGCGTGGTCCTCCAGGACCTGCACGACCAGGGAGCGGGCGAACTGGCGCTCGTCGGCGCCGGACATGGGCCGCCGGCCGGCGTCGTCGTCGCGACGGCGCTGGGCGCTGAGGCGCTCGGCGACCGCGCCGCGCAGGCGGCGGACGAGGTCGTGGTCGACGCGCTCGCGGTGGGTGGGGGTGGCGGTGGTGGTGCTCACGCGGCGCCCGCCCCGGCCGGGACGCGCCCGGCGGTGGTGGCGGTGGCCTCCGCGGCGGCGGCGAGCGTCGCCACCACGGTGCGCCCGGCGCGGACCAGCGCGGTCCGCTCGGGGCGGGCGGTCCCGGCGCCGGCGAACACCGCGGCCCCGGCCGGGTCCAGCGGCAGCCGCCCGAGGTCCTCGACCGCCGGGCCCACCAGGACCCCGGCGCAGTCGTCGGCGCGGCGCGCGGCCCGGCGCAGGTCGCCGACCACGACGACGCCGGTGCGCGGCGACGACCCGTCCGGGCGGCGCAGCGCACCGCCCAGGACCCGCAGCCGTTCACGGGCGTGCAGCACCGCGGCGACCTCGGAGCGGACCAGCGCGACGACGACGTCGCTGGCGCGCAGCAGGTCCAGGTGGACCGGGTCGGCCCCGACCCGCCCGGCGTCGACGAGGACGTCGAAGGGCCCGGCGGAGTCGTGGGAGGGGCCCTGGCCCAGCTCCCGCAGCGCGCCCCCGAGCGCGGACCACACCGGCCCGGCGGCGGCGGACTGCTCGGGCCCGCCCACGCCGACGACGACGCGCGAGCCACCCGCGACGACCTGGGCCTGGTCGAGGACCTGGGCGGCGCGCAGGCCGCGGCGGGCGGTGGTCAGCAGCGGCAGCAGACCGCGGTCGGCGTCCAGCGGCGCGCCGTCGGGGCCCGGGACGCGGGCGGCGAGGTCACCGCCGGCGGGGTCGGCCTCCACGAGGACGGCCGGGCGCGGCCACAGCGCGGCGGCGAGCAGGGCGGTGGTCGTCACGCCCGGGGAACCCTTGGCGGACAGGAAGGTCACGACGGCCACGACTCACTCCCGGACCAGGTCGACGGGCGGGGTGGTGGCGTCGGCGAGCCGGACGAGGGCGATCTGGCCGGCGGCGGCCGCGGCCACGACACCGGCGGCGTCGGCCGTCGGGACGAGCAGCGAGACGGTGCCGGAGTCGCTGGTGACCGGACCCGTGACGGCCCCGCCGGACGTCCCGCCGGCCGCGACGACGCGGGCGGCCCCCAGCAGCACCGTCCCGGCGGGCTGGCCGGTGACGGTGGTCGCCCCGTCGGCCGAGACGAGGTAGGCGCGCACGACGTCCCCGGCGGCCAGGGCGGCCGTGGGGCGCTGCTCGGGGCCCAGGACGACACCGACGACGGCGGCCTCGGCGGGCACGGTGTCGCCGGCGAGGAACATCGTGCGGTTGACGAGGGTGTCGGCGGGGATGCGGGTCGTGGCGTAGGTGCCGACGAAGTTGCCCAGCGCCGAGGCGGGCACGGTCGCGGCGCCCTCGGCGGCGACGCGGGCGGTGCCGAGGTCGTCGGCGGTGAGCAGGTCGCCGGGGGCGATGTCGTGCCGGGCGACGAGGACGTCGACGCGGTCGCCGCTGCGGTGCACCACCAGGGCGCTGCCGAGGGCGCCCCCCACGACGAGGACGAGGCCGAACGCGACGAGGGCGGGACGCCGTTCGCGCACGGGCCCGGGCAGCCGCGCGCCGGGGGCGGTCGGTACGGGTTTCGGGGCGCGTCGCGTCGCCGGGGCAGCGGTGGGCATGGCGACGACCGTGCCAGCCGCGGGCGGCGGGTCGCTGCTCCCCGCAGTCGCCGTTGCGCCGTCCGGGGTCCCCCTGTCACCCGGTTCGCGCAGGCCGCCGTCGCGCTGCGTGGTCGCATCGGGTGAGTCCCGCCGGTACCGGCGGGACCCCCGTGGTCGAGCGGTGGGTCAGCGGTGGGCGTGCCCCGGCGCGGGACGGGTGCCGCGCAGGTCGACGACCTCGGGCCGCAGCCACTGCGAGAGCAGGTCGGCGACCAGGCCGACCCGCGGCTCGCGCAGGATCGACATGTGCTCACCGGGCACGGGGACGACCTGGAACGACCCGGACAGGTGCGGCTCCCACTGCCGGCGGGCGCGGGCGTCGACGTCGTCGGCGGCGACCAGGACGAGCGTCCGGCCGTCGTAGACGTCCGTGGTGTACCTGCGCTGCAGGAAGTTCCCCTGCCGGAAGAACCGGACGTAGTGCCCGAGGCCGGCGTGGGCCTTGACGCCGGTCAGCGCCAGCGAGATCCCCTCCTTCACCCTGGCGAGGGTGCTGGGGTACTGCGGGACGGGCATGAGGGCGGGGTCCGGCGGGAAGGAGTCCAGGACGGCCAGGAGCTCGACCTCCTGCCCCGCGCGGCGCAGCTGGTGGGCCATCTCCAGGGCGACGAGCCCGCCGAGGGAGTGCCCGGCGAGCCGGTAGGGGCCGGCCGGCTGCTGCTCGCGGACGGTGGCGACGTGCCGCCGGGCGATCCGCTCGACCGACCAGTCCGGCAGGGCCCGGTTCTCCAGGCCGTTGGCCTGCAGCCCCAGGACGGGGATGCCGGGGGTGATCCGGCGGGCCAGGGTGCGCAGGGCGAGCGCGGCTCCCCCGGCCCCGGCGACGAGGAACAGCGGCCGCTCGGAGCCGTCGGCGCGCAGCGGGACCAGCGTCGGCCGGGCGCTGCGGGTGGTGGACCGCACGGCCGCGGCGAACGAGGCGACCGTGGGGGCCTGCGCGAGCAGGGACGTCCCCCCGCGGGTGCTCACCTGGGCGTCGCCGAGGGCCTCGATGCGGCTGACGAGCGCCTCGGCGGCCAGGGAGTCGCCGCCGAGCTCGAAGAAGTCGTCGTGGACGGAGACGTCGTCGAGCTCGAGGACGGCGCAGAACTGCTCGTGGACGACCTCCTCCCAGCTGGAGCGGGGGATCTCGAACGGGGCGCTGCTGCGGGGCGGTTCGGGCAGCAGGGACCGGTCGAGCTTGCCGCGCTCGGTGCGGGGCAGGGCGTCGAGGAAGACGACGTGCTCGGGGACCATGTGCGAGGGCAGGTTCTCGCGGACGGTGGCGCGGATCGCCGAGGCCTGCGGCCGGGGGCCCTCGGGCACGACGTAGGCGACCAGCGCCATCCGCCCGGTCCGCGGGTTCTCCCGGCCCACGACGAGGGCCTCGCGGACCTCCGGCTGGGCGAACAGCAGCGCGTCGACCTCCCCCGGCTCGACGAGCAGGCCGCGGATCTTGACGCTGTGGTCGCGGCGGCCGAGCAGGCGCAGGCACCCGTCGGCCCCGAGGGTGCCGACGTCGCTGGTGCGGAAGCTGCGCGAGCCGTCCGGGTTGTCGGTGAACACCTCGGCCGTCTTCTCCGGGTTCCGCCAGTAGCGGGCCCCGAGCCAGCGGGAGGTGACCACGATGCGGCCGCTGCCGGTGTCGGCCAGCGTGCCGTCCTCCAGCTCGACCTGCAGCCGCGCCCCCGGCACCGCCCAGCCGACGGGGGTGGCGCCCTCGGGCGCCTCGTCGTCGCCGGTGATGGCGTACTCGGTCATCAGCCACGTCTCGGTGGAGCCGTACCGGTTGCGCAGCACGCACTCGGGCCCGACGGCACGGCGCACGGCGGCCAGCTCGGCCCCGTGGACGGTCTCGCCGGCCATGGTGACGGTGCGCAACCCGTCGAGGCGGCCCGCGGGCCCCAGGGCGGTGACCAGGCCGCGCAGGATGGCCGGGGAGGCGAGCAGGACGTCGGCGCCGACCTCGGCGAGGAAGCCGGGCAGGTCGGTGACGGGGCGGCGGCGGGGGTCGAACAGCTCCAGGCGGGCCCCGGCCAGCAGGCCGGCCAGGGTGGGGGTGGTGCCGGCGCTGAAGGCCATCGGCAGCAGGTGCGCCACGACGCTCCCGGCGCGGTAGGCGCCGGTGCCCTCGGAGTTGACCCAGGTGTCGTGCAGGATCGAGCGGTGGTCGCAGGCGACGCCCTTGGGCGCCCCGGTGGACCCGGAGGTGTAGACGATGACGGCGACGTCGTCGGGCGAGGCGGTGGTCCCCAGCAGGGCGGCGGCCGCGGCGAGGTGGTCGGCGCCGGCGACCGCCGCGCCGTCGGGGTCGACGACCGTGCCGGCGACCTGGGCGGCGGTGGGGCGGCGGTCGGCGTCGCTCACGCAGAGCGTGGCGCCGGCCGCCTGCACGTAGTGCCGCAGGCGGGCCGCGGGCGTCGTCGGGTCGAGCACGACGACGGGGTGGCCGGCGGCGATGACGCCCACGACGGCGGCGACGGCACCGACGTCGTGGCCGCGCAGCACGGCGACGGGCAGGTCCTGGGCCGGCGCGCCGGTCCCGGCGTGGTGGGCCAGCACGGCCTCGCGCACCCGCGCGGCCCGGACCAGCAGGTCCGCTCCCCGCAGGCGCGTCGTGCCGTCCGCGGCGACGACCTGGTCGGCGCGGGCCAGGGCCACGTCGACGATGCGCGGGACCAGCTGACCCTGCGCGTGTTCCTCGGAGAACCTCGTGAACCCCTCGTCCACGACGCCCCTCGTTGCGTTGCCCCCCACGGGTGAGCCCCCTCCCCCGACCGGCGCAAGATCCGGTCTCGTGTGGCCGAACCATAGCCCGAACCGGGGCCGTCGTTCGGCCGAGTGGAACCGTTCCGGGTCAGATCTCTCCGACTGGTCGATGATCTGCTACCCAGGGTTCTTCGGGGGCCACGAGGAGTGGCGGAACACGGGTCGGGAACGCCGAGAACCCTTCCGTGGTGGCAGGTTTCAGGCCGCGTCGCCGCGGGCCACGAGTTCGCGCGCCAGCTGCCGGTAGGCCTCCGCCCCCGGGTGCGACCCGGCGTACGTCGTGATCGGCTCGGCGGCCACGGTCGCGTCGGGGAACTTCACCGTGCGGCCGATGACGGTGTGGAACACGTCGTCGCCGAAGGCGTCCACGACGCGCGTCACGACCTCCCGGCTGTGCAGCGTCCGGCCGTCGTACATCGTGGCCAGGATCCCGTCGATCTCCAGCGCCGGGTTCAGCCGCTCCCGGACCTTCTCGATCGTCTCGACCAGCAGCGCCACCCCGCGCAGGGCGAAGAACTCGCACTCCAGCGGGATGAGGACGCCGTGCGAGGCCGTCAGCGCGTTCACCGTCAGCAACCCGAGGGACGGCTGGCAGTCGATGAGCACGACGTCGTAGTCGGCCAGCGCCGGCCGCAGCGCCCGGGCCAGCACCGACTCGCGCGCCACCTCCCCCACCAGCTGCACCTCGGCGGCCGACAGGTCGATGTTCGCCGGCAGCAGGTCCAGCCCCTCCACCGACGTCTCGCGGATCACCTCGCGCACGTCCGTGCCGCGCTCCATGAGGAGCTGGTAGACCGTCTTGTCCAGCTCGTGCGGGTTGATGCCCAACCCGGCCGACAGCGCCCCCTGCGGGTCGAAGTCGACCAGCAGCACCCGGCGGCCGTACTCGGCCAGCGCCGCCCCCAGGTTGATGGTGGTCGTCGTCTTGCCGACCCCGCCCTTCTGGTTGCACATCGAGATCACCCGGGCCGGGCCGTGGTGCTCCAGCCGGGCCGGCACCGGGAACGAGGGCAGCGGCCGCCCGGTGGGACCGTCCTGCGGCCCGAGCTCGATCTGCGACTGCACGGCCCGCGCCTCACCGCCGGACGCACCCGCCTCCGGGGCCACCGGGGCCACCGGGGCCGGCGGCGCGGGCTCGGCGGGCTCCGCGGGCGGCGACGCGGGCGGCCCCGCCGAGGCGACCACCGGCTCCGGCGCGAGCTGCCCGGGAGCGACCGGACGCGGCACCGGCGGCTGCGACGCCCGTTCACGGAACGCGTCGACGCCGGGCCCGAAGACGGACGGGGAGGCGGTGGCGGGCGGCGGGAACTCGCTGGTCACGGGAGGTGGCACTTCCTCGGGCGGTCGTCGGGGGCGTACTGCGGTCAGGACGGTCTGCGGTGACCTTAGTCGTCCGTCCGGCCGACCGGGGTCGACGGGTCGTGAGGATCCGAGCGCGGACCGTCCGTCCCGGTCGCCCGCGGGTGCGACCCGGTGTGCACCTCGCGCAGGTCGTCGGCGGTGACGAGCGTGTACACCTGCGTCGTGGTCACCGAGGCGTGCCCCAGCAGCTCCTGCACCACGCGCACGTCGGCCCCGCCGCGCAGCAGGTGCGTGGCGAAGGAGTGCCGCAGCGTGTGCGGGGAGACCGCCCGCGTGATGCCCGCCCGCCGCGCCGCCGACTGCAGCACGGCCCACGCGCTCTGCCGCGACAACCGCCCGCCGCGGGTGTTCACGAACAGCGCCGGCGTCCCCCGGCCGGCACCGACCAGCTGCGGCCGGGACCGGACCAGGTACTGCTCCAGGGCCCGCTGCGCGTACGACCCCACCGGGACCACCCGCTCCTTGGACCCCTTGCCCCGCAGCCGGACCACCCCGGTCTCCCCCAGCACCTCGGCCGAGACGTCGTCGACGTCCAGGCCCACGGCCTCGCTGATGCGCGCGCCGCAGCCGTACAGGACCTCCAGCAGCGCCCGGTCCCGCAGCGGCACCGCCGACAGCGCCCCGTCCCCGCCCAGGCCGGCCGTCGCCAGCAGCCGCTCGACCTCCTCCAGCGTCAGCGCCGTCGGCAGCCGCCGCGGCGGCGTGGGCGGGCGCACGCCCACCGCCGGGTCGCCCTCGCTGCGCCCCTCGGCGTGCAGGAAGCGGTGCCAGCCGCGCACCGCCGAGGCCGCGCGCGCCGCCGAGCTCGCCGTCAGCGCCGCGCCGCCGTCACCGCCGGAGCGCAGCGCCACGACGAAGGCGCTGACCGCGGCCTCGTCGACGGCGGCCGGGTCCAGCACCCCGCGGGCGGTGAGGAAGCGCACGTAGCGGGCCAGGTCCCGCCGGTAGGCGCCCAGGGTGTTCGCCGACAGGCCGCGCTCCACCTGCAGGTGCCCGAGGTAGTCGCGGACCGCCCGGTGCAGCGCTGCCGGCTCCTCCCCCTCGGGCGGACCCGGGCGCGTGGCGAGGGACGGTGCGGACACGTGGACGACCCTAGGGGACCGACCCGGTCCGGGGCCGGGCCCCACGCGGGGACCAGGGTCGCAGGTCCCTTCAAGGCCGTCACCCGTCCGGCCGAGAACAGCGGCATGCGCCCGTCCAGAACGTCACCGTCCGGGGTCGAACGCCGCTTCGGCGACGACGAGCTCATCGTCACCAAGACCGACTCCCGGGGCGTCATCACCTACGCCAACGACGTCTTCCTGCGCGTCTCCGCCCTCACCGAGGCCGAGGCCGTCGGACAGCCGCACAACCTCATCCGCCACCCCGCGATGCCCCGCGCGATCTTCGACCTGCTGTGGGAGACGCTGCGCGACGGCCAGGAGATCTTCGCCTACGTCGTCAACCTGGCCGCCGACGGCGCGCACTACTGGGTCCTGGCGCACGTCACCCCCAGCCTCGACGCCACGGGCCGGCTGCTCGGCTACCACTCCAGCCGCCGCGCCCCGGCCCCGGCGGCCGTCGCCCCGGTCCGCCGCCTCTACGAGGAGCTGCTGGCCGTCGAGGCCGGCCACGCCCGCCCCGCCGACGCCGTCGCCGCCTCCCGCGCGCTGCTGACCGAACGACTGGCCGGCCAGACCTACGACGAGTTCGTCTGGTCGCTCATCCCGCTGGGGGACGCCGCGTGAACCGCCTGCGCCGCAACGCCACCGCCCGGGGCACCGATTACGGACAGGCCGTCCGCGCCGTCGTCGCCGTCGCCTCCCGGGCCGCCGACGGCGACCTGGAGGCCCGCGTCCCGCACCTGGGCGACGACCCGCTGCTGGTGGAGCTGCGGACGGCGTTCAACCACCAGCTCGACATGACCGACGCCTTCGTCCGCGACGCCTCCGCGACGCTGACGGCCGCCAGCGAGGGCCGCTTCCACCGCCGGTTCCTGCTCGGCGGGACCCGCGGGGCGTTCCGCAACGGCGCCCGGGTCCTGGACGCGGCCCGGCAGGCCAGCGCCAACGCCGGCGCCGAGCTCGACCGGGCCACCGCGGCCCGGCTGGCGCTGGCCGACGAGCTGGAGAGCACCGTGCTCTCGGCCTCCGAGCAGGTCAGCGCCGGCGCCACCAGCGCCGGGTCGGGGGCGGCCGAGCTGGCCCGCACCGCCCGCGACGCCGTGGAGCAAGCGCAGCGCGCCGTGCACACCGTGGGGTCGCTGCGCGAGGCCTCGGCCCGCATCGAGGAAGCGGTCAAGCTCATCGAGAAGGTCGCGGCCCAGACGCGGCTGCTCTCGCTCAACGCCACCATCGAGGCCGAGCGCGCCGGTGAGGCCGGGCGCGGGTTCGCCGTCGTGGCCGAGGAGGTCAAGCGCCTGGCCGACCAGGCCGCGCAGACCAACGCCGTCATCGCCGCGCAGGTCGCCGCCTCCCAGCGGGCGACCGAGGAGGCGGTGGGCGTCATCGAGGGCGTGGCCCGCAGCATCGAGGGGATGGACGCCGAGGTGGGCGCCATCACCGACGCCGTCTCCGGCGGCTCCGGGACCACCGGGCTGTCGGAGGTCGCCGGTCTCCTGCAGCAGCAGGTGACCGGCTTCGTCGCGACGGTCCGGGGGTCCTGAGCCTCAGCGCGAGGGCGTGCTCAGCCCGGTCGGCCACGGGGCGTCGGCCGGGCGCAGGGCGTCCAGCCCGGTGGCCCGGGCCGCGTGCAGCGCGAGGACGCCGATGACGGTGCCGGGGTTGGCCAGCCGCCCCTCCAGCACCGCCCTCACGGCCTGCGCCAGCGGCACCCGCACGGGGACGAGGTCCTTCTCCTCGTCCTCGCGCACGTGCCGGTCCGCCTCGGGCACGGCCGACAGGCCCCGCGCCAGGTAGATCCGGTTCGCCTCGCTCGACCCGCCCGGGGAGTTGAACCAGTCCGTCAGGACCGCCCAGTCCGAGGCGACCAGGTCGGCCTCCTCGGCCAGTTCGCGCTGGGCGGCCAGCAGCGGCGACTCGCCGTCGACGTCGAGCAGGCCCGCGGGCAGTTCCCACAGCTCCCGCCGCACGGGGTGCCGGTACTGCTGGATGAACAGGACGTTCTCGTCGTCGTCGAGGGCCAGGACCGTCACCGCGCCGGGGTGGCGCTGCAGGTCCCGCACGACGGTCTTCCCCCCCGGGAGCTCGACCTCCTCGCGCACGACGTCCCAGACGCGGCCGGTGAACACCACGTCCGACCCGGCCAGCCGCCGCTCGACGGGCGCGTCGGACAGGTCCGCCCCGTCGACGACGGGGACCTCCAGCTCGGCCGGGAAGCTCACGCGTTCGCCTCCGTCAGTTCCTCGCCGACCTCGGCGACCGGCTCGGGCTCGACGTCGAGGAGCTGCCCCTCGCGCTGGCGGTCCAGGGCCGCGGCCACCAGGCCGGAGAACAGCGGGTGCGAGCGGGTCGGGCGCGACTTGAACTCCGGGTGCGCCTGGGTGCCCACGTAGTACGGGTGCACCTCGGCGGGCAGTTCGACGAACTCGACCAGCTCGCGGTCCGGGGAGGTGCCGGAGAACACCAGCCCCTTCGCCGACAGCTCGTCGCGGTAGGAGTTGTTCACCTCGTAGCGGTGCCGGTGCCGCTCGGAGATCCGCTCGCTGCCGTAGGTCGCTGCGACGACGGACCCCTTCTGCAGCAACGCTTCGTAGGACCCCAGGCGCATCGTGCCACCCATGTCGCCCTCACCGGAGACGATCTCGCGCTGCTCGGCCATCGTCGCGATGACCGGGTACTGCGCGTCCGGTTCGAACTCGGTGGAACTGGCGTCCTCCAGACCCGCGACGTTGCGGGCGTACTCGATCACCATGCACTGCAGGCCCAGGCACAGGCCCAGCGTCGGGACGCCGTTCTCGCGCGACCACCGCAGCGCGCCGAGCTTGCCCTCGATCCCGCGGACACCGAAACCACCCGGCACGCAGACCGCGTCGACGCCGTGCAGCTGCTTGTGCGCCCCTTCGGGGGTGGCGCACTCGTCGGCGGGGACCCAGCGGATGTCCACCTTGGCGTCCTCGGCGAAACCACCGGCGCGCAGCGCCTCGGTGACCGACAGGTACGCGTCGGGCAGGTCGATGTACTTGCCGACCAGCGCGATCTCGACACGGCGGCGCGGGTTGTGCACGCGGCGCAGCAGGTCGTCCCAGGTCGACCAGTCCACGTCGCGGAAGCTCAGGCCGAGCTTGCGCACGAGGTAGGCGTCCAGGCCCTCGCGGTGCAGGACCTTGGGGATGTCGTAGATCGACGGCGCGTCGATGGCGGCGACCACGGCCTCGTCGTCGACGTCGCACATCGAGGCGATCTTGCGCTTCACGCCCTCGGGGATCTCCCGGTCGGCGCGGCAGACGATCGCGTCGGGCTGGATGCCGATGTTGCGCAGCTGGGCGACCGAGTGCTGGGTCGGCTTGGTCTTCAGCTCCCCGCTGGGCCCGATGTAGGGCACCAGGGAGACGTGGACGAAGAACACGTTGTCGCGCCCGAGGCGCTGGCGCACCTGGCGGGCGGCCTCGAGGAACGGCAGCGACTCGATGTCGCCGACGGTCCCGCCGACCTCGGTGATGATGATGTCGATGTCGTCGCGGGCCTGGGCGCGCATCCGGTCGACGATCTCGTTGGTGATGTGCGGGATGACCTGGACGGTGTCGCCGAGGTACTCCCCGCGCCGCTCCTTGGCGATGACCGACGAGTACACCTGCCCGGTCGTGACGTTCGCCGAGGCGTCGAAGCGCACGTCGAGGAAGCGCTCGTAGTGGCCGATGTCGAGGTCGGTCTCGGCCCCGTCGTCGGTGACGAAGACCTCACCGTGCTGGAACGGGTTCATCGTGCCGGGGTCGACGTTCAGGTACGGGTCGAGCTTCTGCATGGCCACGCGGAGACCGCGGGCGCGGAGCAGGCGACCGAGGCTGGAGGCCGTCAAACCCTTCCCGAGGGAGCTGGCCACCCCCCCGGTGACGAAGACGTGCTGGGTCTGGGACTCGGGGGTGCTGCGGTTCGCCACGGGGTTCGATCGTACCCGACGGCCCCTGCCGCCGACACCGCGACGACCGGTTCAGCCGCGCGCGGCGCGGTGGACCCGCCGGACCTGCTCCAGCGCGGCCTCCCCGGTGGGCAGCTCCGCGGCGCGCTGGGCCGAGCGCTGGGCCCGCACCGCCCGCTCCGCCGGGTCCCCGGCCAGGCGCCGCAGGGCGCCGGCCAGGCCCGCCGCGTCGCCCACCGGCACCAGGACGGCGGCCTCGCCGGTCACCTCGCGGGTCCCCCCGGCGTCGGTCGCCACCAGCGGCACCCCGGCCCGCAGGGCCTCCTGGACGAAGACGGGCTGGCCCTCCCAGACGCTCGCGCTCACGGCGACGTCGGCGGCGGCCAGCAGGTCCGCGACGTCGTCGCGGCGCCCCAGCAGCCGCACCGGCAGGCCCTGCGCGCGGATCGTCGCGGCCAGCTGCGCGCGCAGCGGGCCGTCCCCGGCCACGGCGACCGGGACACCGCTGCGGCCCGCGGCCTCCAACAGCGTCCCCAGGCCCTTCTGCGGCGCCAGCCGCGCCACGGCCAGCGCGACGGGCCCCGCGCCCAGGACGGCCCGGCCCCGGGCGGCGTCCCCGGCCGGCAGCGGCGGCGCCGGGACCAGGGCCCGGTCGGCGACGCCCGCGCCGGCCCGGCGGGCCCGGGCGAGCAGGTCCCCGGAGACGGCCAGGACGACGTCGGCGCGGCGGCACACCACGCCCAGCACCGCCGCGCCCAGCCGCGCCCGCGGCCCCGAGCCGAGGACGGCGTTGTGCAGCGTCACCACGAACGGGGTGCGGCGGCCCAGCGCGAGCGCCGCCACGAAGCCGGCGCGGACGCCGTGGGCGTGCACGAGCGCCCCCGGCGCCGCGCGGACCGCCCGGCGCAGGTCCCGCGCGGCCCGCAGGTCGCGGACGGGGTCGATGCTGGCGCCGATCTCCACGGCGGTCGCGGGGACGCCGAAGGCGAAGCGCCGCAACGTCTGCGTGGGGGCGGCCACGCGCACGTCGGTGCCGTCGGCGCGCAGCCCGGCGCACAGCGCCGCGACGTGCCGCCCGACCCCGCCGGCGCTGCTGCCGAGCACGAACACGACCGGTCCCACGGTGCCTCCCGGGTTCACCGGCGGACGACCCGCCGGAGGTTGCCCGCGAGCGCCGTCAGCTCGCGGGGGGCGCTCAGCCGGGCCACGCCGACCCAGACGACGGTGGCGACGACGGCGGCCAGGACGCCCTGCCCGACGGCCGCCACGGGGTGCCCGAGGTGCCACCGGGCGGTGAGCGCGACCCCGACGGCGCCGCCGGCGGCCGCGCACAGCAGCCCCGCGGCCAGGGTGCGGCCCACGCCCCGCAGCGCCCCCGGCACCGCGCGGTGCACCGACCGCAGCAGCAGCGCCCCGGCGGTGCTCAGGCCGAGGGTGTGGGCCAGCGCGAGGGCCGCCACGACGCGGTCGTCGGGCAGCAGCGGCGGCAGCGCGACCAGGCCGGCGAGGACCACCGCCCAGCCGGCGACCGCCCCGGTGGCGGCGCTGCGGCCGGCGCCGAGGGTGTACAGCGCCCGGGTCAGCAGGGCGACGAGGCCGTAGCCGAGCAGGGCGGGGGCGAACAGGACCAGCGCGAGGGAGAGGTCGCCCGTGCGGCCGGACCCGACGGCCCCGCCGACGAAGACGACGGCCACCGGGACGGCCACGGCGGCCAGCGCGGCCGCCCCCAGGGAGCTGACCAGCAGCACCACCCGCACCGAGGGCGCCAGCAGGCCGGCCAGCTCGGCGCGGCCGGCGTCGGCGGCCCGGGCCAGGCGGGGGAAGACGGCGGTCGCGACGGGGACGGCGAGGACGGCGTACGGCAGCAGGAACAACGTCCAGGCGTAGTTCCACCGGTTCAGCGCACCCTCGCCGGCGTCGTTGGACACGACGGCGACCGCGACCGTGACGACCTGCTGGGCCAGCAGGACGGCCAGGCCGGACAGCGCCAGCGTCCGCAGCCGGGGACCGTCACCGGGGGCCGGGCGCAGCGCGGGGCGCCAGCGGACGGGCCCGCGCAGCGCCGACACCTGGGTCAGCGCCATCGCCAGGACGCCCAGGGTGGTGCCGCCGGCCAGCACGGCCACCCCCGCCGCGGGGACGTCGGCGAGCCCGGCGCGCACGACGGCCGCCGGGACGAGCGCGCCGACGAGGAGGTAGCTGGCGCCGACGACGAGGCTGGAGACGAGGGGGGCGGCGGCCGGGGCGGTGAACCGCTGCTGCGCCTGCAGCACCCCGGCGAAGACCACGGCGACCGCGTAGAGCGGGACCTGGGGCAGGAACACCCACAGCATGACCGTCCCGGTGCTCAGCAGGGAGTCCCCGCAGCCGCCGGAGGCCCCGTCCTGCAGCAGCAGCGCCATGACCGGCCGGGCCAGGGCCGCCGTGAGCGCGGCGACGACCAGGAGGACCAGCACGCTCCAGGTGAGCGCGGCCGAGGCGGTGCGGGAGGCGGCGGCCCGGTCGGCGGGGTCGGCCGAGGCCAGCCGGGAGGACAGCAGCGGCACCAGGACCCCGGCCAGCGCTCCCCCGGCGACGACCTCGAACAGGACGTTCGGGACGAGGTTGGCGGTCGTGTAGGCGGTGCCCAGGCACGTCTCGCCGACGGTCTGGCTGAAGGCGAGGACCCGGCCGAACCCGGCGAGACGGGCGAAGACCGTGAGGATCGCGACGGACGCCGCGGCGGCCGCCACGGACCGGGTCCGTGCCGTCACGGGCGCCCGAGCCGGTCGAGCTCGCGCAGCAGCGGCTGCGCCTCGATGACCCGGCTGAAGCTCACCTTCTCCGAGGCCAGGGTGAGCCCGACGACGACGGCCAGGGCCGCGACCCGGCCCGGACGGCGCCAGCGGGCCAGGGCGGCGACGCCGAGCACGGCGCCCAGCGCGTTGGCGCCGGTGTCGCCGAGCATGCTGCGACCGGCGAGGTCGTCGGCCAGGACGGCGGTGCAGGCGCCCGCGACGGCCCCGGCCAGGGGACGGGCGGGGCCGGCGGCCCGCCCCGGGCACAGCGACAGGGCGGCGACGGCGGCGACCTTCGCGGCCCGTCCCGGCCGCAGGTCGAAGAGGTTGAGCAGGTTCGCCGAGCCCGCGACGAGCGCGCCGCCGAGCACGGTGTCGGCGACGGCGACCGGCGTGCGGGGACGTTCGGCCACGGCGGCGGCCACCAGGCCGGTGACCCCGATGCCCAGGACCTTCCAGGCGCCGGTCGTCAGCCGGCCGCGGCGCAGCGCGGCGAGGTGACCGGCCAGCCCGCGGGCGCCACCGGCCCGGTCGCCGGCGCGTTCGGTGAGGTCGTCGAGGGCGCCGAAGCCGGCGGCGCCCACCGCGGCGAGCGCCCCGGCGGCCCCCCAGGGCGAGGTCGCGGCGAGGGTCCCGGTGGTGACGGCGAGCGCGGCCGTCGGCCCCTCCAGGAGCGTCACGGTCCGCCCGGCGTGGTTCGTGCGGTCCCAGCGCGCGGCGCCGCCGGGCGGTCGCCGCCGCAGCAGCTCCCCGGCCCGCCGGCCCGCCCCGCGCGCCGCGGCGGCGGCGGCGGCGGTGCGCAGCAGCGGGCTCACGGCGCGGCCGCCGGCAGCGGCGGGCTGACGGCCGTGGCCGAGTCGGACGTGCCGTACTGCCCCGCGCCGCCGGACAGCTGCTGGCGCAGGGCCAGGACGACGTTGACCTGCCCGATCGGGGAGTCGAGGTCGTCGACGCTGCTGACGGCGGCGCTCAGGTCCCCGTCGGCGCGCAGGACCGCGACGGGACCGCCGTCGGCGGCGGCCTCGACGGGACCGGCGAGCACCGCGCCGGCGCTGGCCGCGTCGAGCTCGCGGGCCAGCGCGGTCAGGGCGTCGGCGGTCGACTCCTGCGCGGCGCTGGTGGCGTCGGTGTCGGCCGCCCCGCCGACGAGGAGGGCCAGGGTGCCGCGGGCCGCGGCGGAGTCGGCCCCGCCGCTCACCTCCACGAGCCCGGCGTCCACCAGGGTGCTCAGCGCCGTCTGCGCGGCCTGGTCGGGCGGACCGGCCTGCGCGAGCTCGGTGCTGACCAGCGACCGGGCGAGCTCGGTGGCCAGCAGCGCGTCGACCCCGGCGGTGCCGGTGCCGTCGGAGGCGCCGTCGGTGCTGCCGTCGGTGCCGCCGTCGTCGGTCGGGGTCGGCGCGGGCTGCCCGGACAGGCCCGCCGCCGTCGCGCGACGGTCGGCCACCGCGGTCGAGGACGCGTCGAACCACTTGTCCTGCACCGTGACCCGCGAGGACACCGAGGCTCCCGCGGCCTCCAGGACGTCGACGGTGGCGTCGACCTGGCTGGAGTCGGCGCCGGGCAGCTCGACGATGGCGACGCTGCGGCCGCCGAGCTGGCGGGCCACCAGGGCCGGGGCGACGGCCTGCGCCCAGGCGTCCTGCTGCTCGGCGGTGCGCAGCGCGTCGTCCCGCTCGGTGCGCAGGGTGTTCTTCTCCTCGGTCAGCTGCCTGACCTGGTCGGTGATGCCGGTGGAGATGCCCTCGTTGAGCGGGCCCGCGCCGAGCACGATGCCGACCGCGAGGGCGAGGAACACCGACACCAGCGAGACCACGTGGTACCGGAAGTCGATCACTGCGTGTCCTGTCGGTCGGGGCTGGTGCGGGTGCGGGGGTGGCCGGGCCCGGTCACGGGCCCTGCCCCGGCCACAGCCCCGCGACCCAGGCCCAGGCGTCCTCCAGCCGCGCGCCGGTCACCGCGAGGATCGCCTGCCCGGTGGGGGTCACGAGCAGCGCCGCCACGAGGGCCAGGACCCCGGCCAGGACGAGGACGAGGACCTGCGCGTCGGAGACCCGGGAGCGGTAGAGCCGCGAGACGCCCTTGGCGTCGACGAGCTTGCCGCCCACCCGCAACCGGGTGAGGAACGTGCTGGCCATCCCGGCGCGGCCCTTGTCGAGGAACTCCACCAGGGTGACGTGCGTGCCGACTGCGGCGATGAGGGTGGCGCCCTTGTCGTCGGCCAGCAGCATCGCGACGTCCTCGCTGGTGCCGGTCGCGGGGAAGACGACGGCGTCGATGCCCAGCGAGCGCACCCGCTCCAGGCCGGGTGCGCGCCCGTCCCGGTAGGCGTGCACGACGACCTCCGCGCCGCAGCGCAACGCGCTGTCGGACACCGAGTCCATGTCCCCGACGATCAGCTGCGGCTTGTACCCGGCCTCGAGGATCGCGTCCGCGCCGCCGTCGACGCCGATGAGGACCGGCTTGTACTCGCGGATGTAGGGCCGCAACGTGACGAGGTCCTCCTTGTAGTGGTACCCGCGGACCACGATGAGGACGTGCCGGCCGTCGAGGTCGGTGCGGATGTCGGGGACCCCGACCCCGTCGAGCAGGAGCTCGCGCTCGCGGCGCAGGTACTCCATGGTGTTGGCCGCGAAGGCCTCCAGCTGCAGGGACAGCCCGGCGCGGGCGGTCTCCATGTCGGCGGCGACGACGTCGGCGCTGAGGCGGCGGCCGCGGGCCGCGACGCGCTGGTCGACGAGCAGGGTGTCCTCGGTGAGGGTGCCGGTCGCCCCCTCGGACAGCTCGGTCATGACGTCGGCACCGACGTCGTCGAGGACGGGGATGCCCGCCTCGACGAGGATGCCGGGGCCCAGGTTGGGGTAGCGGCCGGAGGTGCTGCGCGAGGCGTTCACGACGGCGGCCGGGGCGCAGGCGACGAGCGCCTCGGCCGACACCCGGTCGAGGTCGAGGTGGTCGATGACGGCGATGTCGCCGGGGCGCAGCCGCTTGGTCAGGCGCTTGGTCCGGCGGTCCACGCGGACGGTGCCGCGGGCCCCGTCGGCGTCGGTGGCCGAACCGGCCGCCGCTCCCGACGCGCCGGCACCGTGCCCCCGCCGACGTCTCGCCACCGGTCCGTTCCCCCTCACCCCTGTGCCCGTCGTCCCCCGCCCGTGCCCGGGGACGCCCCCGATCGTCCCACGCGCGGGCCGCCCGACCGCGCGCCCCTGCTGCCGCGCGCGCGGGTGGGCCGCCCGGTGGGCTCGTCCTGCACCGCTTCGGCACGGCTGGAGCGCAGGAGCTCCTCGGCGTGGGCGCGTTCGGTGCCCGAACCCCGGCCCGAGAGCATGCGCGCCAGCTCCGCGACCCGGCCGTCGTCGTCGAGCCGGACGACCCCGGACTCGGTGACGCTGCCGTCGTCGGTCTTAACCACGGTCAGGTGCGCGTCGGCGAACGCGGCGACCTGGGCGAGGTGGGTGACGACGACGACCTGGGTGCTGCGGGCCAGCCGCGCCAGGCGCCGGCCGATCTCCACCGCGGCGCGCCCACCGACCCCCGCGTCGACCTCGTCGAAGACCATGGTGGGCACCGGGTCGGCGCCCGCCAGGACGACCTCCAGGGCGAGCATGACGCGGGACAGCTCACCGCCGGAGGCCCCGCGGGACAGCGGCCGCGGCGCGGCGCCGGAGTGCGCCGCCAGCAGCAGCTCGACGCCGTCGCAGCCGGCCGGCCCGAGGTCCTGCCCGGTGCGCACCGCGACCTGCAGGCGCGCGCTGGGCATCGCCAGGGCCACCAGCTCGGTCGCGACCCGCTCCTCGAGGTCGGCCGCGGCCGAGCGGCGCACGGCGCTCAGCCGGCCCGCGAGCGCGCGCAGCTCCGCCTCGAGCTCGTCGCGCTCCTTCGCCAGCGCCTCCAGCCGGCCGTCGTCGTCGAGGTCGAGCAGGCGCCGGGAGGCGTCCTGGGTCCAGGCGAGCACCCCGGCGACCCCCTCGGACGGGTCGGCGGCGTACCGGCGGACGAGGGCGCCCAGCTGGGCCCGCCGCTCCTGGACGACCTCCAGCCGCAGGGGGTCGGCGTCCAGGGACTGCGCGTAGGCGGCGACGTCGGTCGCGAGGTCGGCCAGGAGGTAGGAGATCTCCTGCGCCCGGGCGGCGAGGGCCGCCAGCGCCGGGTCGTGGTCCCCGGCCTGCTCCAGGGCCCGGCGGGCGGCGTCGACCCGGCTGTCCGCGCCGCCCTCGGGAACCCCGTCGGCGCCCTCACCGCTGAAGGCCTCGTGGGCGGTCGCGGCGGCGGCGCGCAGGACCTCGACGTGGGCGAGGCGCTCGGCCTCCTCCCGCAGCGCGCCGTCCTCCCCCGGCTGGGGGTCCACCCGTTCGACCTCCTCCAGGCCCAGGCGCAGCAGCTCGGCCTCGCGGGCCCGTTCGACGGTGTGCGCCGCGACGTGGTCGTGCTCGGCGCCGACCGCGCGCCAGCGGGCGTGGAGGCGCTGGTAGGTGGCGAGGTCGTCGGTCAGCCCGGCCCCGGCGAAGGCGTCGAGGACGCGCAGCTGCTGGGTGCCCGACCGCAGCCGGAGCTGGTCGGTCTGGCCGTGCACGGCGATGAGGTGCTCGGAGATCTCGGCGAGCACCCCGACGGGGGCGCTGCGGCCGCCGACGTGCGCCCGGCTGCGGCCGGTGGCCGACAGCGTGCGGGCGATAAGCAGCTCGCCGTGGTCGACCTCGCCCCCGGCCTCGCGGGTGCGGGCCGCGACGGGGCCGTCGTCGGCGACCTGGAGACGGCCCTCCACGACGGCGCTGTCCTCCCCGGCGCGGACGGCCCCGGCGTCGGCGCGCTCGCCCATGAGCAGCCCGAGCCCGGTGACGACCATCGTCTTGCCCGCACCGGTCTCACCGGTGATGACGGTCAGCCCCGGGCCCAGGGGCAGCCGGGCGTCGCGGATGACGCCGAGCGAGCGGATGCGCATCTCCTCGATCACGGTCAGCCCCCGTCCGTCGAGCGCGGCCCGCGCCAGCCGACCACCGGGAGGCCGAACTTGGCGACGAGGCGGTCGGTGAAGACGCCGGTGCTCAGTCGGGCCAGCCGCACGCTCAGGGCCGAGCGGCGCACCTCCACGCGCGCTCCGGCGGGGGCGGCGAAGGTGCGGCGCCCGTCGCACCACAGGACGCCTCCCCCACCGGTCCCGGACAGGACCTCGACCCCGACGACCGAGGTCGGGGCGATCACCAGCGGACGGGCGAACAGGGCGTGGGCGCTGATCGGCACCACGAGCAGGGCCTCCACCTCGGGCCAGACCACGGGACCGCCCGCGGAGAACGCGTAGGCCGTCGACCCGGTCGGCGTGGCGGCGATGACGCCGTCACCGCCGAAGGTGCTCAGCGGCCGGCCGTCGACGTCGACGACGAGCTCGAGCAGCCGCTCGCGGTTGGCCTTCTCGACCGACACCTCGTTGACCGCCCACGAGGAGGCGACGACGCGGCCCTCGACGCTGACCCGCACGTCGAGG
Source organism: Kineococcus rugosus (assembly GCF_050871975.1). NCBI lineage: Bacteria > Bacillati > Actinomycetota > Actinomycetes > Kineosporiales > Kineosporiaceae > Kineococcus > Kineococcus rugosus. The sequence continues at coordinate 200,409 of NZ_JBJLSJ010000001.1, forward strand.
GTCATGCGCTCCTCGACGCGGTAGTCGCCGGCCACGACGCGGGCCACGGTGCCCACGATCTCCTCCCGCTCGGCCTCGGCGAGGAACCCGACGTGCCCGAGGTTCACCCCCAGCAGCGGGGTGTCGGTGCCGCGGACGAGCTCGGCCGCGCGCAGGATCGTCCCGTCCCCGCCCAGGACGATGACCATCTCCGCGCCGTCGAGGGCGCCCTCGAGCTCGCACTCCTCGACGAGGGCGCGGTCGGCCACGCTGAGGGCGGCGGCCTCCTCGCGGGTCATGACGGTGCGGATCCCCGCCTCGTGGAAGCGGTGCACCACCTTCGTCAGGGCGCTGAGCGCCTGCGGGCGGCCGGTGTGGGCGAGGACCAGGACGCTGCGGGCGGACGGCGCGCCCCCGGCGCCGCTCACGCGAGCCCCGCCTGCGGGCCCTCGGCGATGGCCCGGGCGAGGTCGCCCTCCTCCAGCCCCGGCGCGCCGGCGGCCAGGTGCAGGAAGTACTCGACGTTCCCGCTGGGCCCGGGCAGCGGGCTCGCCGCGACGCCCCGGACCCCCAGGCCGAGGGCGGCGGCCGCGGCGGCGACCCCCCGCACGGCCTCGGCCCGCAGCTCGGAGCTGCGGACCACCCCGCCGGCGCCGAGCGCCTCGCGGCCGACCTCGAACTGGGGCTTGACCATCAGGACGTGCTCGGCGTCGGGCGCGACGCAGCGCACCAGCGCCGGCAGCACGAGGCCCAGGGAGATGAAGGAGAGGTCGGCGACCACGAGGGAGGGTGCGGGGGCGACCGCCTCGGGCTCCAGGGTCCGGACGTTCGTGCGTTCCAGCACGGTGACCCGGTCGTCGGTGCGCAGCGACCACGCGATCTGCCCGTACCCGACGTCGACCGCCACGACGTGGCCGGCGCCGCGGCGCAGCAGGACGTCGGTGAACCCGCCCGTGCTGGCCCCGGCGTCCAGGCAGCGACGACCGGTCACGTCGACGCCGAAGGCGTCCAGGGCGCCGACGAGCTTGTGCGCTCCGCGCGAGACGTACTCGTCCTGCTCCCCGGAGTCCTCGACGACGATCGCGGCGGCCAGGTCGACCTGGGTCGCGGGCTTGGCGGCCGTCGCCCCGGCGACCCGCACCCGCCCCGCGGTCACGAGCTGACCGGCGTGCTCGCGCGAGCGCGCCAGCCCGCGGCGCACCAGCTCGGCGTCCAGCCGCAGTCGGCGTGCGCCCACGTCAGCCCTCCGCGCCGGCCAGTCGCTCGCGCAGCGCGCGGTCGACGGCGGCGTAGGCCTCGACGTGCTCGTGGACGCCCAGGGCGTCGAGCCCGTCGAGGCGTGCGAGCGCGTCGTCGAGCACCCGGTCCGGCTCACCGGTCGGCTCGGGCGTGGGCGCCGGTGCGCGCGGCGGCACGGGCACGGGGGTCGACGGGCCCTCGGGAACGGTCACGGGCGTCACGCTACAAGCCGTCGCGGACATCGCCCGGTAGACCGTCCACAACCGCGCGTCCGGCCTCTCAGGCGGACGTCCGCAACGCCCCCTCCACGACGGTGACCGCCGCGGTGACGACCTCGGCCCCCCACGGGGTCCCGGCGTCGCGCACGCCCCAGACGGCGGCGGTGGCCGCGCGCAGGACGTCCAGCCCGTCCGGGCCGGTCTCCTCGGCGCGCACGTCGAGCCCCGACGGGCCGGCGCTCACCCGGGCCCGCCGGCACGAGGCCGTCGCGGTCCCGTCGGCGAGCTCGACCACCACCTCGGGGTGGGCGTCCTCGAGCGAGCGGAGGTCCTGTCCCACGTAGGTGGGCCGTTCGTGCGGCTGCGCCGCGAGCAGCTCCCGGACCCCGGTGACCCCGGTGAGCACGAGGAGACCGCGCAGCCCGGCCGTCCGCGCGCCCTGCAGGTCGGTGTCGAGGCGGTCACCCACGACGACCGCGCGCTCGGCCCCGAGCCGCTGCACCGCCGCGTCGAACAGCGCGCGCTCGGGCTTGCCGCAGACGACGTCGGGCGCGCGGCCCGCGGCACGCGCCACGAGGTCGACCAGCAGGCCGTTGCCGGGCGCCGGGCCGCCCGGGGTCGGCACCGTCGCGTCCAGGTTGGTCGCCACCCAGGGCAGGCCCGAGCGGACGGCGTGGGTCGCCTCGGCCAGCTGCCGCCACCCCAGGTCCGGGGAGAACCCCTGGACGACGGCGACGGCTTCGTGCCGGTCCTCGGTGGGACGCAGCCCCACCTGCTCCAGCGCCACCCGCAGGCCCGTGGTGCCGACCAGGAGGATCGGCGACCCGGCGGGGAACCGCAGGGCGAGGTGGTCGGCGGCGGCCTGCGCCGAGTTCACGACGTCCTCGTCGGCGGCGGGGACGGTCAGGTCCCGCAGGTGCGCGGCGACGGTCTCGGGCGGGCGGGAGGCGTTGTTGGTGATGAACCCGAGGCGGTGACCGGCCTCGACGGCCCGGCGCAGCGCCGCCGGGGCGTGCGGGACCGCGTCGGCACCGACGTAGACGACGCCGTCGAGGTCGAGCAGGAGGACGTCGTGCTCGTCGAGCAGCGTCCCGGAGGACGGGAGCAGGGTGGCGGTGGTCGGCGTGCTCACGGGTTCTCCGGGCTCTGCCGCGCCCGGATGGTGGCGCGGACCTGTCGCAGGCGGTCGGCGTACTCGGGCCTGTCCGGGCGCATCGCGTGCGCCATGGCCAGGTGCTCGGCGGCGAGGCCGAACTGACCGAGACGGCTGAGGCTGAGCCCCAGCCCGAAGTGAGCGTAGTCGTCGGCGGGACGGGCGGAGGCGAGGGCCCGGAAGGCCTCCGCCGCCCCGGCCACGTCGCCGGCGTCGTACCGGGCCCGGGCGAGGGCCTCGAGGACCCCGGTCGAGGCCGGCTCCTCGGCGTGCGCCCGAGCCAGCAACGTGGCGGCGGCGGCGGCCTCGCCCGTCTCGAGCAGCGCGAGTCCCCGCTGCAGCCACTCGTACGGTCCCCCGGCCGGCTTGCCGACGGCTCCTGACACGGACGGTCCTCCTCCGGTGCGATCGGGGGTCGAGCGGCACCCGGTCACGTGGACGCCGCGGACCCCGACCGTAGGATGCGACGGGTGGAGGCTGCACGCACGGGGGCGCGCGCCTCCGTCGACGTGCGCGACGGCGCCGTGCTCGCTCCACCGCCGCCGGGGCCGCTGCTGGAGCCCTTCCCCGGCCTGCGGTACGACCCGGCCGTCGCCGGCCCCCTGTCCTCGCTGGTGGCGCCCCCGCACACCGAGCTCGACCGGTCGCACCGGGCGGCCTTCCTGGCGTCGTCCCCCTACGTGGTCACGCACCTGGAACGACCCGAGTACGGCGCGGGCGCCGGGCCGGAGGTGCACCGGTGGCTGGACACCGGGGTGCTCGTCCAGGACCCGTCGTCGTTCTACGTCGTGCGGCAGCGACGGGACGGGCGCACGCAGCACTTCCTGCTCGCCTGCCTCGCCGTGACCGCGGACGACCAGCGGGTGCACCCCCACGAGGACGTGTTCGACCAGGCCGTGGCCGCACGCGTGCAGCGCCTGGACGCCACCGGGGTCGACTCCGAACCCGTGCTGCTCGTCGACGACGCCCCCTGGCCGGTCCCGTGGACGCGTCCGGAGGAGCTGGGCCGGCTCGTGGGCACCACCCCGCACGACGACGGGGCCCCGGGACTGGAGGTCTGGCGCCTGCGCGACGCCGCGACGGTGCAGGCCCTGACGGCCGCCTCGGCCCACCACCGCTTCCTCATCGCTGACGGGCACCACCGGTTCGCCGCGGTCCAGCGCATCGCCCGGCGGACCGAGCGTCCCGCAGGTCTTCTCGTGGCCGTCGTGGACCAGCGCCTGGAGCCGGTGGACCTGCAGCCCCTGCACCGGGTGCTGCCCGCGGTCGCCGCTCAGGAGGTCGTCGAGCACGCTCCCCGACGGCGAGGAGTGACGGTGACCAGCCTCGAGGCAGCCCGTCGGATCACCGACGGCCTGGGCGGTGACCAGGCCCTGGTCCTGCTGCCCAGCCGCGCCGTCGTCGTCGAAGGGGCGCTCAACGGGTCCGGTCGAGCCCTCGGCAGCGGCGCGTGGGTCGACGCGATCATCCGCGCGGGTGGTACCGCATCCGAAGCGGTGCGCTACCAGTACGACCTCGACGGCGTCTGGACGTCGGTGGATCCCGGAGCGGCGGTGCTCCTCCCACGGCCGTCGTTCTCCGCCCTGCTGCAAGCGGTTCAGGACGGTCACGTGATGGGCCGCAAGACGACGTCGTTCCGCCCGAAGCCTCTTGCAGGCACGGTGCTGAGGCTGCGTTGAGGGCGCTGGACCGCGAGGACGCCGGGGTCGTCTGGACCGTAGGCAGACGCAGAGAAGGGGAGACCCCGTCCTGCGCGCTCACGCACGCAAGAGGGATCTCCCCTTCTCTTTTCTCACTGCAAGAGTGAGTGGCCGGCGGTGACCTACTCTCCCACCCAGTCTCCCGGGCAGTACCATCGGCGCTGGTGGGCTTAGCTTCCGGGTTCGGAATGAGACCGGGCGTTTCCCCACCGCTATGACCACCGGACCACACAGGCCAGGATCGAACACACCACCCACCCCCTGCCACCCGAAGGCGCAGACGACGGCGGCGCGGGTTCTCTCCCGAGAACCACACAATGGACGCGAACACTCACAGCAGTGAAGTGTCTTCACTCGTTCACACTCGTTCGTACTCGTTGCACTCCCACACCCATCTCCCAGCCAGCAAGCTGGTGGTGACTGGTGCGTGGTAGACAAGTGATCGGCCTATTAGTACCGGTCAGCTCCACAACTCGCTAGTCGTTGCTTCCACACCCGGCCTATCAACCCCGTCATCTCCAGGGAGCCTCCCACCCCTCACGGGGCACGGAAACCTCATCTCGAAGCAGGCTTCCCGCTTAGATGCCTTCAGCGGTTATCCCTTCCGAACGTAGCCAACCAGCCATGCCCTTGGCAGAACAACTGGCACACCAGAGGTTCGTCCGTCCCGGTCCTCTCGTACTAGGGACAGCCCTTCTCAAGTTTCCAACGCGCGCAGCGGATAGGGACCGAACTGTCTCACGACGTTCTAAACCCAGCTCGCGT